>CAZQOH010000580.1:0-1517 GCA_964594355.1 uncultured Desulfobacterales bacterium | reverse complement strand
ACAGCTTGTAGTGTAATTAATCTCTGAGTTGAGACATTTTCTCAGAAACGCGCCGGGGGCAGAATAAAAAAATGTAGACTTTTTTACAGAAGATGTGCTATCAAAACGGTTATATAAATTTAAAGGTTTAAAATGTATATTAAATGCTGGGGATCAAGAGGTTCCATTCCTGTTTCCGGGAAAAATTATCTTAAATACGGCGGCGATACCACCTGCCTAGAAATTAGAACGAAAAGCGATGATATTATTATTATCGACGCCGGAACTGGAATTAGAAGGCTTGGAAATAAATTGATCGAAGAAGAACGATTTCGTTATAATTTTCTTTTTACTCATGCCCACTGGGATCATTTGCTTGGATTCCCCTTTTTCAAACCCATTTTTTTTAATAATTCCGAATTACGGATATACAGGTGTCCTTTTCCCGGCACTTTCGCAGAAAAGATGATCTCTCAGATTCTAGCCTCTCCATATTTTCCCGGTAAACATAGTGCGAAAATAGTCTTTGAAAAAGGATGCCCTGAACAGTTTGAAATAGGTTCTATAACCGTAATACCTATCCGCCTCAGTCATCCCAACGGTGGCAGCGGGTATAAATTTATTGAAAACGGCAAATCATTTGTTTTTCTCACAGATAATGAACTGGGTTATATCCATCCCAGAGGACTTCCAAGTGATGACTATTTAAAATTTTCTGCTGGCGCAGATCTTCTTATCCATGATGCCGAATACACTTTAAAGGAATATGAAACTTTTATAAAATGGGGACATTCATCATGCGCGGATGTAATTGATCTTTCCATGAAAGCCGAGGTTAAAGAATTAGGACTTTTTCACTTAAATCAGGAAAGAACTGATAAGCAAATGGATGAAATTATTAAGGCCTGCAGAAAAAATATTGCTGAAAAGGGATACAATTTTAATTGTTTCGCTGTGAGAAGCGACATGACTTTTAATTTATAATATTTCATTTCTTGCGTAAAACTTCCTTTGGAAATCTCCCATCTTTATTTTTAACTATTCTAATATATTGCACAATGGCACTAAGAAACCAGGATTACAGATTATATTTTCTTTGTGGCTTCGTGGCTAATATATAAAAAACAGGAAAAACATCATGGAAGACCTCATTAAAAAAGCTGCAAAAGACCTTTCCGCTTCAAAAAATGTAGTAGCATTAACCGGTGCCGGGATTTCTGTTGAGAGCAAGATTCCGCCCTTTAGAGGAAAAGGTGGTTTGTGGGAAAAAATTGATCCAATGGAATATGCACATATTGATGCCTTTAAAAAAAATCCGACAAAAGTGTGGAATGTCCTCCTTAAAGATATGAAAGAGATTATTGACAAGGCAATCCCGAATGATGCTCACAAAGGACTGACACGACTAGAAGAATTAGGGATATTAAAAACCATTATCACCCAAAACATAGATGGTCTACACCAGATGGCCGGAAATACGGACGTTATTGAATTTCACGGAACTTATAAGTGGCACCGATGCATGGATTGTAAAAATA
>CAZQOH010000579.1:0-1518 GCA_964594355.1 uncultured Desulfobacterales bacterium | reverse complement strand
TGCTGAAAGGTTAAAGCCCCGGAAGGCCACGCAAATCGTTGCCAAAATTAAAAGGCCCTATGATAAAAACAGGGTGAGGGTAACTGATCCCATTTCATACTTTAGTAATTTTTTTTAACTCTGCGTTCTCCGTTTCAATTTGACCTTGGCAGCCATTTCAATGTGTATGTAATATTAAAAGCATACACATTAAATGAGACCCTTGAAAAATGCTCAATTTTGCCTGCCCCGTTAAATCTGCTTTTATATTTAACCGGGGTTCAAGTTCAAGGCAGGCGATCCGCCTCAGGCGGATTAACCACCTCGATGAAATCGGGACAGGCATCTATATGTTGAGTATTTTGAGGATAGCGCTAAAGGTTAGCGCTTATGCTTCACTCCGTGTCACTTCGTGCAAAATGTTGAGCCTAACGAAGCGACAGCGCTATTTAGGCAAAAGGGGGCGTTTTGCAAAGGTCTCATATTCTTAACATAGAAAACGGCGGGTTGCATTTGGTTTGCAGTATGATATCTATGCTAATATCAGAATAAGTGTACTCAGTATAGAATGTCCCCTATTACAACGATTGGCGTCTCTATCCCGATCTGTTCCTTGAATTCCTGATTACACTTATAAAGGAAGAATACGGGCTCGCAATTTTTTTTGGTCAATAGTGACTATCGCACCATCTTTGAGGTGCTTCTCAAACTGGTGAAGCGCTGAAACCACAAGCAAGTATAGGTGTTCGGGAGTCACATCTTGGGTACGAACTTGAATTACACTTGGACAATCAGCTTTGGTAGCAGCAAGTATGGTTCCAAAATCCAGATCATGCGTGAAAACGACATATCCATTGGACCTGGCATATTCCAGAATTTCATAATCAGGAGCATCTGGCCGGCCGATACTGGACCAGTGGACTGCCTCCAAGCCCGCTTCCTTTAGTGCGGACACCCACTTCGGGGAAAGATTCATGTCTATCAATAGCTTCATACAGATGTCGAAACGAGTGGAACGTCTATTTCTTCAACACGCCATGCGGCGTAAGCAAGTGCCTCGTCAATGTCTTTAGCTTCCAGGTAGGAATACAATTTCAAAATTTCCTCCTTAGTGTGTCCCGAGGCAATAAGACCAACTATCATCCCTACAGTTACACGCATGCCACGAATGCAGGGCTTCCCTCCCATGATATCGGGATCGAAGGTAATTCTGGTTAACGGTATCATTTTAGACCTCCACTGATAAATATTTATTTGCCCTGCAGTAACTATACTGTGCCACGCATATTACTGCAAGTTTTTCTTTTTTGGAATATACCTTTTGGAATAATTTCTGACGTGGTTATCCGTTTCAGTATCGACTCGTCAAGTGCCGACTGGTATGTAAAATGGGCGGAACAATTTGCCGTATCGATTAAGGGATATAACCCCTAATAAACGATTTTACACTTTCGACGAGAAAGCCCGATAAACAACGTTGGGGCTTTAGCCCGCTTTTCTTGTATGGTTAAATATTATCATAATTCTTTCAAAATTCGG
>CAZQOH010000578.1:0-1520 GCA_964594355.1 uncultured Desulfobacterales bacterium | reverse complement strand
AATATGAACACACTATTTAATATGGCATTTAGAACATTTAGTAGGACCTGTCTTGTTTCCTGCTCTTTTTTCTGTTTTGTGGCACTTGATACACAACTTTCTCATCACCTGTTTCTTTTTCAGTTGACCCTTGGTTTTTAAGTCATTAATTGAGTTAGGTTTCTGCGGGAAAAATGAATGACAGATATTGCAGTCTTCAAGATTGGTCTGATGCATATGATGCGGAAACGGAACCTTTCCTTTGGATCCACCGTAGATTTCGATATCCTTGGTACCCTCGTTTTTAACCGCATCAACTATTGTAACAGTAAATAAAATTATAAAAATGATTAACAATAGAATTGTTTTAGATTTCATAAGATATCCTTTACTCTATTTTTATCATTTCTTGTCTAATGCCCATGTATTTCAGTATTCTCCCGACTCAGCAAGACGAGCGAACCTCTTCCGGCCCGATTCTTCCCTCTAATTTACTTATCCTTTCCACAGACCATGGAGGTTACAATATTCTCGTGCCGTAATTTGGTCTGCTTCTATTTTGAAGATTGCTTCCGGAGCTTCTCCGGGTTTGAGAAACTGAAAATAGGACTTGCCGTCGGCTATAATTTCTATCCATTCAATATAATGCTTCTCTTCCATGGGATGTGCCACCTCGCCGACTTTTACTTTTACACCACCCTCGATTTTTTCAATAACAGGGACATGCTTTTCCTTTGCCGCGTCAACCGTACCTTCAACCAGTAACTTCATGGGTTGCCCGCAGCATACAAGTTCACCTTTTCCTCCATGTAGTACTTCAACGATATTTCCACATAATTCACATTTGTATACTTCTAATCTTTTGGCCATTTTTATTTCCTCCTTTTATAAAAATTAGGACACGGATTTTCACAGATAAACGCAGATTATTATTTTATCTTTCAAGCAGTCTTATTTTTAAACAGCTAAAATATTACAAAATATTAATAATTTTCCCCCAGCAATTCAAAATGATCCCTGGGATGTACACAGGCCGGACATACTTCAGGTGCTTCGTTTCCTTCATGTAGATATCCGCAATTGCGACAGCGCCAAGTAACCTTTTCTCCCCTTTTAAAGACACGATCGGCTTCAATGTTGCTTGCAAGGGCAAGATATTGCTTCTCATGCTGTTTTTCCGCAACCGCAATCGCCTCAAATACCGCGGCAATTGCATCAAAGCCTTCTTCACGTGCTGTTTTTGTAAAACCGGGATACATTTCAGTATGCTCGAAATTTTCACCTGCGGCACTGTCCTTCAAATTTTCTAAAGTCGTGCCGATAACACCTGCTGGAAAGGCTCCTGTGATTTCAACTTCTCCGCCTTCTAAAAATTTAAAAAGCCTTTTTGCATGCTCTTTCTCTTGATTGGCAGTTTCCTCAAATATTGCCGCCATTTGAACATATCCATCCTTTTTTGCCTGACTTGCAAAATAAGTGTAACGATTTCTTGCCTGAGATTCTCCGGCAAATGCAGTTAAAATATTTTTTTCGGTTTGAGT
>CAZQOH010000577.1:0-1521 GCA_964594355.1 uncultured Desulfobacterales bacterium | reverse complement strand
TTCTCTAATTTTCGAAAAATAGTTCTTTGAAAATCATTATTTTGGCATCATTGTTGCTTGTGCCGCCTCCTTTACTCGGTGCTCTTGCGACACCTCCAATGTCACTAATTGCTTTTTCGGCTTTCGTTGTCTGAAGATGTTTTGCTCTTCCACCTCTAACCACTTTTGTAAAAAATCATCTTCTCGTTTTACTCTTTCTAAAACTGCCGTAAGATTCTCGTGCTGCGCTCGACGAATAATTGAAGGAATCGTTAATGACCCCTTTGTCAGTTTTCCAGCAGTGCTTTGCTTATAGTTCTCAAAGTGGAGGAGGGAGTCAATCCAGGACACCAGGCATAACGTTATTGCTACGCCTTGTTCACTCCTGATAGTGGCCCCCTCCATATCCGTAAGCTGCTTTGCATTCCTGAAAAACTCTTCAATTACCCATCGGTTACTGTAGACACTCAGAATTTTACCGGCTTCCCAGGTAAGTTGATCGGTGAGAAGATATTTGGTGGTTTGCTTGGTGGGATCAACACTCTCAACAACTCGATGATTGCCGTCTATAGAATTTAATCGAAGCGTTTTTACCTTTGTATGATAAAGAACTTTTTGTACTTTACCAGCTTTTTTATCTGCTGAAAAGCCGTATTTGACCACAGAACAACAAGATTTGAAAACTTTAGGCATCGATACCTGATCATATTGCTTTTTTGCCAATCTACCTTTGGGGGTTAACTTGGGCTTTTTACATGCAACCCGGGCCGTGTAACTTGTCTTGACCTCGATAATATAACTGAGCCCAAGGCGCCTAAGATCTTTAATGAATGGCCCCGTACAAAACCACGAGTCTGCCAACACTAAAGATTTGGGGAAACCGACTTGCAACGCCCATTGCAGCATCTCGGTGGCTAGAGCATACTTGGTTTTGTGCTGCCGGGTTTTGCCCCTTTGCCAAGGCATTGTATCTGTTTCTTTGTAATAAAGCCTATGCGCTATCGGAAATTTTATGAGGCTGCCATCGCTGTAATACAGAAATACAATACAGGTCGCCTTAAGATTCGTTCCGAGGGCATGATCAAATAACACAAAAACACCATGAATCCATTTGCAAAATTTCGTGTGATGCTTCATCGTATCATCAACAAGAAAATTCCCTGGTTCAACCGCATACATTTGCTGAATGCGTTTGACATGAAGCAGTTGCAACTCGGGTACATAAAATTTTGCATCGGACAAAAAATACGATAAGGTGCTAACAACCTTCTCTTGAAGCCACATGCGGCTGATACGGCTCAAATTAAAGCCGGAACCCAGAACTAAAGCTGTTGCAACCAGTATCATATTGTCAAATTGAATATTGGTGAGCCCTGGTCTTAAAAAAGATAGACCGGTAACAATGAATGCGAGGGGTTTTGCGCACGGTATTCTCATTTTTATATGTCCAATATATACAGGCAGATAAACAGTCCTCTAATATATTATGGCATATATTAATCCAAATGTCCCGTACTTTTTTTCGAAAACTCAAGTATATTC
>CAZQOH010000576.1:0-1523 GCA_964594355.1 uncultured Desulfobacterales bacterium | reverse complement strand
CATTAAGTATCAGAATGATTGGGATGGGAAGCTAAATGATGCATGGTGTAAGATGTTGGAATTATGATACTATACTATTTTATATCAGAAGACATGATCAAAGGAAAGAGAGCCTTGCAGCTTCAAATGCTCTAATCCATAAAAAGATTTTCTTTTTTTTAAATCGCTTTATTTTTGATACAAACTTGATTAAATACGGATGGTATGAAACTTAGGTGTAATGGTCTATGGTATTGTTATTAATTAATATTACATTATGATAGCCAAGATTTGGAGATTTGCCTATGCTGTAATGACAGTTCTGCGGGTGGCAGATACACTCACTCATCGTTAATGCAGATTATTTATTTTTTTTGTATAATATATTTGCCTCTGGGGTAAATTTGGTGTAAAAAATTTTTATTTTGGTTGATGTTATTGAAGCTATTTTGGATATTGAAGAATGCAATAGATGGTTTTAATGACATAAAATTAAAGGAAAAGCCCGATATATCACGATTTGCGAAAAATACAGGGTGTCTGATGCAACTCCCGGACTCCCCGCCACTGGTTCCCCGTCTCATAAATTCTGCAGCTTAAAATGGTAATTTGAAATATCATACTAAATCATACATTTCTAATCTTGCTATGATCGACGGGGAAATCCGAAATTCGAATATCGAAACTCGAAATGGTTCGACCGGCTCACCATCCTGAGCAAAGTCGAAGGACAAATTCAAATGACCAAAAATCAAAATTCAAAACAATATGACCTGGAAGATCGTACTTTAAAATTTGCAAAGAATGTCAGGTCGTTTGTAAAGAAATTGCGTAAAACAATAGGGAATATTGAAGATGGAAAGCAGTTGATTAGGGCATGACTTAACCGCATTCGCTATATTGGGCGTTTTATTAAGCAATCATTTTTGCAATATTTTTCTTGGTTACTCCCGTCGCCAGAAGGGATTTTATTAAGAGGTCCAGAGAAACTGATGGATCGCCATTTTCCATTTTGGCTACTCGGGACTGGCTTGATTTAAGTTTTCTAGCGAGTTGGATCTGAGTTAAATTGCTTTTTTTACGTCTTTCTGCTAATGCTTGGCTAAGAGCAATTTTTAATTCAATATATTCTGATTCCTCTTTACTCAGCCCCAGAAACTTATCCACGCGTCCAACCGTATACCCTTTGGATTCTAAGATTTTCTTCTTTTTGTTATCCACTAAAGGTTTATCTTTTGGTTTCATACCATCTTATAGTATGTCATATTTGACATACTGTCAAATAAATTTTTTCAGTATTTGGTGGTACATATTGATTAATGGATTAACTTGGTTGCTTCTGTTGGCAGAGAGCCCAGCCTACAAACATTCTCTTAAAAATACATAAAGGTAATAGAGGGAATGATAGGAGAGTCAGACTCTAAAATGTCTTGACTTATACGAAATTTGACAGAATCGAAAGGTGAGTTAAAACATCGATTGACAGCATGAACTGAACCGCTTCGCGGAGAATGTTTACCCACCGAATAAATTTTATCCACAGA
>CAZQOH010000575.1:0-1550 GCA_964594355.1 uncultured Desulfobacterales bacterium | reverse complement strand
CTGCTGAAAGATTGAAAATTTTATTGGCCAATACTCTATATTTGCATCAGCGTTTTTGGATGCGCTTAATGAGAGTGAAGGCGTAATGGATGGAGTCAATGTGTACGATGGAAACTTAATATGGGGAGGTCTATATGGGTGTGATTACAATTTCAAGAGGTTCATATAGTAAGGGGAGAGAGATTGCGGAAAAACTCGCTCAAAAGTTAGAGTATGACTGTATCTCAAGAGAGATTCTCTTGAGTGCCTCAGAACAATTCAATGTAAAAGAAGCAAAGCTTATCCGAGCGCTCCATGATGCACCCTCTTTTTTTGATCGTTTCAAATATGGAAAAGAAAAGTTTTCCGCCTTCATTCACGAAGTTTTTTTAGGGCATCTTCAAAAAGATAACGTAGTCTACCATGGACTAGCGGGGCATTATTTTGCCAGAGGAATCCCAAACGTTCTAAAAGTGAGAATCAACGCAACTATAGAGGATAGAGTTAAGGAGGAAATGAAACGCGAGAACATTTCCGAACAAGAGGCACGTTACCTCTTGATAAAAGACGATGAAGAAAGGCGAAAATGGGGCATGAGCCTTTATGGAATCGATACTAAACAAAGTGAACTTTATGATGTTGTCTTACAAATTGACAATTTAAAGGTGAATGATGCGGTTGAGGTTTTGTTTGGTATTGCAAAGCTACCTTGTTTTCAGACAACCCCTGAATCTCGAATGATTTTACTAGATGCGTTTTTAGCTGCTAAAGCTTATTCAGCTATAGTACATAAATTTCCTAAAGCTAATGTAAAATGCAAAGATGGAGTTGCCTATGTAAGCGTTGAATCAGACTTATCTTTAGAAACGGAAATATCCAATCAAATCAACGTTCTGTTGGAAAATATTGCAGAAATTAAAGAAGTCAGGGCAGGGGTAATCCCATTAGGAACAGATTAAAGGATTGAAAAAATTTAAAAAAGGAGTCTTAATCGGTGGAACCCAAAGACGATTTATGTGAAACAATTCTTGTGGTGGATGATAGTCCGGTGCAAATTAAAATTACTACGACAATACTTAATAAAAGTGAGTATCGAGTCCTCAGCGCTCGGGATGGTTCAGAATGTATTAAAATTACAAAGAAAATAAAGCCTGACTTAATACTTTTGGATATCGATATGCCAGAGATGAACGGTATAGAAGTTTGTATGAATTTAAATAATGACCCGAAAACAAAAGATATACCGATTATTTTTGTGACCGGGATAACAGATGATAGTACTTTAAAAGAAGCATTTGATGCTGGAGGAACAGATTATGTACGAAAACCGGTTAATCAAGTTGAATTACTATCAAGAATCAAATCTGTTTTAAACAACCAAAAGCTAAACAAAATTCGTTTAGAGAAAGAGAAATTGATAGGTGTTCTTGAGATGGCAGGCGCAGTTTGCCATGAAGTAAATCAGCCCCTGCAAGCGATTTCCATGACCTTTGAGATAATAATGGAAGATCTGTCAACCCAGTAGTGTCCGGCTAACTATCGAATAATTTCAACTGGATATGTCCACTAGT
>CAZQOH010000574.1:0-1563 GCA_964594355.1 uncultured Desulfobacterales bacterium | reverse complement strand
TCAACGGTAAATTTCTGCGTGAACGGGGCGAAGTTTCTCTTGTCTGGCCTTACAAGGATTGTGTGCTGGAAGGTGGGCAAACAAAAGAGGAAGAAAAGCGCAAAGAGATATTCTTCAATGAAATACTGGCGCAGGATGAAATTGACCGTTTGTTTGACCCGAAAGTTATAACAAACTGGAAGAGATACACGACGGGCGGAGAAGGGGAAGTCGCGGAGATCAATCGGGATGAAAACGGGACGATAAAAGAAAACCTGATTATCAAGGGGAACAACTTGCTGGCACTGCATACGCTGAAAACTCAGTTCAGGGGCAAGGTTAAACTGATTTATATTGATCCTCCGTATAATATAGGAAACGATTCCTTTGGCTACAATAACAACTTTAATCATTCATCTTGGCTTACTTTTATGAAGAGCCGGTTGGAAGCTGGAAAGGAGTTACTGAGAGATGATGGCATTCTCTTTATTCATATTGGTGATGATGAACTTCACTACCTCAAGGTTCTGACAGACGGTATATTTGGCAGAGACTCCTTCATTGGTACTATCCCAAGAAAAACGAGAAGCGGAAAAAGCGATGTGCCTTACAAACTTTCACAAGATTTTGATTGGATGATTGTTTACACAAATAAGTCGCCAAAATCCAAAGAATTATTCCAAAGAACCGTTGAAAGGAAATATTACAAATCAGATGATTTTCCCAACGATGAATGGCGGCTAACTGACCTCACCACTCAAAGATCAATTCTTGAAAGACCGAATTCAAATTTTACTCTTATTAACCCAAGAAATGGAGAAGAATTTCCGGTTAATCCTAATCGCTGTTGGGGGGTAACAAAAGAATCTATTGGTGAATATCTGGGTAGAAAAAAAATTGTATTCCCAGGAGATTATAATTTCTTGAATATTAAGCAACCTGCTATGAGGGTTTTTAAATCAGAAGAGATTGAAAAAAAAGGAGTAGACTTTGATAAATCCTATGTATCATCGGATTTTTTAAACCAAGCCATGGATGATCTTTTAAAAAACACCATGAACAAAAAAGGAACTGATGAAATTGTGGAGCTTTTTGGCAAAAAGGCATTTTCCTATCCTAAAAATGAACTACTTATGCAAAGAGTGATTGAATACACAACAAAAGAGAAAGATTTAGTCCTTGACTTTCATCTCGGCAGCGGGACAACCGCCGCTGTAGCCCAAAAAATGAATCGCCAATGGATTACCGTTGAACAAATGGATTATGTGGAAAATATAACAGTTGAGCGGCTCAAGAAAGTCATCGGGAAAAAGGTCAAAAAAGACGGTGAACTTTTTGAAGGATTGGAATATGACACCGGAGGCATCTCCAAATCCATCAACTGGCAGGGCGGCGGTGACTTCATTTACTGCGAACTAATGAAATATAACCAAGCCTTTATTGATAAAATTCAGGCTGCAAAGACATCAAAAGAACTTATCGAAATATGGAAAGATATGGCCGAAAATTCATTTCTTAACTGGTATGTTAACCCGGAAATGCCGGAAGAAGCGGTCAATGACTTTATTGAGATCGGCAAGGATG
>CAZQOH010000573.1:0-1564 GCA_964594355.1 uncultured Desulfobacterales bacterium | reverse complement strand
TTCTCAAGTTCTTCAATTTCCTTTAATAAAGCCTTTTTTTCTTCTTCTTTTAAGTTTTCAGAGTTTAAACGTTTTTGTAAACCTAAAAGCATCATTTCTTCTCTATATTCATAACATGTATATTTAGGTTTGTCGCTCATATAACCATCTTAAATTATTAATCAATCAAGCAATTGGTAGTTTTTCGTTTTGGCTATCTTTTCACCCCTGCTTACTGCGTACCCTACCCCTGGTTGAGTCATCCCGAGGCGCTTTGCCAAATAGGTGCAGCTTATCCCTAATTCACGAACCGCCCAATAACATAATAGGCTCCTTGCCTCAACTTGCCGCCGCCGTCGCCCTTTTGAATATATTTCCTCGCTGTCAATATCGAATATCTCTTTTACCTTTTTTTCAATCTTTTTAAGATTATATCCTAAACTTTTCAGTTCATAATGACGATTGTATTTTTCATTTGCCCCGTCTAATACCTCAATTACAAATTTGCTTTCCCCTAATATCCGCTCATCCCCTTTGACGCGATCTTGTCCCTTTAACCGCATTTTTTTAACCTCAGCCCAACCACCAAGGCTCCTAATCAATCCCCCTCCTACCAGCTCGGGTCTCCTCCCTTGCTTAATGCCTGCTTTTAAATAGGCAAGATACCTTTTTCTGGCTTTACCAGTCTTAATGCCAAAATAGTCAAGGACATATTTTGAATCTTGCCATTGCTGTTTTTTCTTACCCATGATCACACTATGACCACAATATGGATATTTATTAAGCTTCTTAATTTTTAAAACTATCTTTGACCTAAGGGGATTCAAATGAATGTATCGCACCAGTTCTTTAAAATAAATATCCTCTTGGCAAATAATTGATTTGTATCTGTTTTGAAAAAGTTGACCATGACGTTTATGCCGGTGATTAAAGCTTACGGCATATCCTGTAAGCAGTCTCCTCATTAGAGTTGATAGTCCAGCATCTCCGGAACGAAACAGGAAATGTGCGTGATTAGACATAAGCGCCCAGGCATAACAGGTTGTTTTAGTTTCAGGCAGGAGCTTGGATAAGCGTTCAATAAAATTTTCGCGATCCTTATTATCTTTATATATCTTTCGACGCTCGATCCCACGTATTATGACGTGATGTAATACACCGGAAACGTCAAGGCGAGCTAATCTAGGCATGTAATTTCACTATCACTTAAATAACAGCCTGTCAAGATTTTTATTTACTTATGGACGTCCCAAAAGCCCATCCTCTTTATCTTTATTTGTAAGAGACACCCTTTCTTTAAGAAACCTTGAATTGAAAAAGCTCATTGAAAACCCTATCTGTGGTGAACTAACGGTCAGCCCAAAGTAGGCCGTAAGTATGGTTTGTCAATCCCAAGGAAGGGTTGCGTGTCGCCATCCTGCTACGGCAGGTAGGAAGCCTAACCGGAAAATGGCAATTTCTTAAATCGTTGGTAAGAGTATTGATTTCTTTTCTCAATCACAACCACTCGTGGGATAGCCTGGATGATATATTCAAGGCAGCTATACGTAACAAAAGCCATTTTATCTATTAAAATTAGTAATTT
>CAZQOH010000572.1:0-1568 GCA_964594355.1 uncultured Desulfobacterales bacterium | reverse complement strand
TTGATTGCTGAATGATGAACAAACACATCCGCTCCGTCTTCCCGCTCAATGAATCCGAATCCTTTTCGGTCGTTAAACCACTTAACAGTTCCGTTAATCATGATAACATCCTCCTTTCAAAATATTTTCAAAATCTTAAACTGGAGGAGGTTACAATAAAAAAATGAACTGTTCCTTCAGAAAAAAATTGCCCCACCAATTGAAGGCAGGGCCTTGTTGAATGAATGAATAATAACACTCTTTGGGCAGAAATCAAGCTAATTGTTTAATTTTTTTTAAAAAAATTGACTTTCTCGTATATAAACATGTAAAAACAAACTGTTGGGACTTCGGGGACGTTCTTAAGTATTAGGGCACGTACATAAGTTGACAAGTTCCCTTCACCGAGTTTGGTAAATAAAACAGGTTGTTAGAATAATTGACGTTGGAATCGAGCAATCATCAGGAGACGAAAAAGCCTTCTCGGAAAAAAGGTTGTATCACTTTTCTGCTTATGGGAGCAGCACTGGCTTTCTTTGTCTTCTGGCAGATCGGCGAGCCTGGCAGACGGGCCAGGAGGATACACAAGGTTATCCATGCCGGTATGAATTTTACAGATATTGAAAATTTGCTGTCAGACAGGTACTTCTGCGACTATCAGGTTGCGGCAGATAACGGATGGAAGTCGATCCAAAGAGCAGAATTTGTCAAGTTGTTAGAACCTGGTACAAAAGAATCGCTTTCCTCTAAACGCATCTGGCTGACGTTTCTGGGGGTGGCACCGGGCCGCTTTTCCTTTTTTGTAGAATTCGATAGTAGCGGTCGCGTTTTTAAAGTCACAGATCCCTATGGCTGGGATTAGACAATGAAGTGTTGAACGGCCTTAAGAAATTGACTTGCTCCTTTCCCCTATTCTGTTAATGGAGAATCTATGAAATTAATAAAACCGGTGCTGTTGTTTTTTATTGTTTTTTGTGTTGCCAAAACACCTGATTTATTGGCAGCGTCTTATGCCATACATATTAGTTCTTATCAGCAAGAAGAAAAAGCGATTGCTGATCAGGTACAGTTAAGAAAAATGGAGCTTCCGGCTGTAATTAAAATAGTTAAGATTGACAATAAGGGGACCTGGTTTAGAGTATTGATCGGACCTTATTCAGACTATGATAATGCCGTTCATACCGCCAAAGTTCTAACTCAAAAAAAAATTGCTTCATATGCCAAAGTAATACCTTACTGTGGTTTTCAATATCTTTCCAAAGATAAAAGAGCTTATGTTGCTCAGTGTATCGGCGGCCCCTACGATGGAAGTGTTTTTAAAATAAAGCGGGGGATTATTAATATTTTTTATGCTGTTCCTGAAATATCTCCCATTAATAGAGATGCCGAAGGAGAGACTTTAGGGGAAGTAGGCGATAAAGCCTGCGCATGCCAATAATTGAATTTTGGGGACACACTAAACATTTTAAGTTTCTTTTTTTTGTTTGATTCCATATAGTATCTTTACCCTCTAGCTGCATAAAAAATATTCCAAAAATATTATTCTTACCGGAGCGTACAATTGATGCAAAAAAAATTACATACGGTTC
>CAZQOH010000571.1:0-1575 GCA_964594355.1 uncultured Desulfobacterales bacterium | reverse complement strand
GCTCGGAAGTTCAGACGCTGGTCAATCGGAACATATTTATGACAACCGGTATATAATGTGAACTTTATGCTTGACAGAAATAATATATAGTATGTCCCAGAGATCATGGTGCCGGAAACCCCTTATTGTAACACTGTACGGGAATATTGTTTGCAACAGCGGCTAAACACCTGTTGCAAGAAACACAGGCAACTGCCTCCGACTTTCCTTTTCTGATTTTTTTTACAATAAAAGGTTCTCTGATGAAGGGACGGCTCATGGATATAAAGTCGGCATATTGTCTTTCTAATGTCGTCTTCATTTGCGTCACATTTCTAAAACCACCCACTACAGATAAAGGAATTTTACCAAGAACAGGCTTTATCATCTTTGCAGCTTCAAGATTATATCCTTCTTCAAGGTCGTATTTTCCTGACATACTTTTCATCATTAGCTTTCCCATTGGCTTTTTCCACAACGGGAGGCTGTTTACCAGTTCTTTAACCGGAACATCTCCGCGGCACATGTTCATAAAAGAATAGATAGTGGATCCGCAGCTTACCTCCAATCCATTGATCTTAAGCTCCGAAAGCCACCTGGCATATGTCACAGCCAAGGCGGGAGTGACCCCTTCTTGGGGTGTGTAGTCGTTGGTACTTAATTTTACCAGAACAGGCATTTCCTGTGGTAATGCCCTCCCGACCTCTAAAAGGACCTCTTTTAAAAAACGAAAGCGATTTGCATCGGAACCGCCCCATTCGTCTTTTCTATGATTGAAAAAAGGCGAAAGGAATTGATTGATCAAGTAGCCATGTGCCGCATGTATCTGAATTCCATCCGCACCGGCTTCAACCGCCCGATTTGCTGCAGCCACAAAGGCCCGGATCGCCTCTTGAATATGGTCTTCACTCATCTCTTTGGGTTTTACTAAATTGATGGGATCCCTTCCTTTGCCGGAAGGTCCGAGCGGAGTCTGCCCGATCATGGCTTTTGTAGTCTGTCTTCCCGCATGCATCAATTGAAACACTATCCTGCCGCCTTCTTGGTGGACTGCTTTTACCAGTTTCCTGAGGCCAGGAATCATATCGTCATTGTGTATTCCCGTTTGATACCTGTAAGCCCGGCCCAAAGGGTGAATGTAAATATAACCCGGAATAATCAGACCTACTTCCCCCTTGGCCAGGTTTTGATATCTCTTGATGAGCTTGTCAGTTACCTCACCCGTTTCTGACGCCATTACTTCGTAGGTTCCGGAATGAATAAACCTATTTTTAATCTGTACATTTCCCAAATCTATTGGTGTAAAAAGAACAGACACAGTTCACCTCTTTTTAAATTTCATAGACGAAATAAATGAAATAGGGGACATCCTATTATAACTTGTCGTGTTTTATTTCTCTTGCAACCTTTACAGCAATATTTTCAATTAATTCTAAATTGGATTGCATATTATTACGTTTGCTATCTGTTTCTTCGTCGAGTCCACCCCATCCTGTCCATTTCTCTGTATGGATTAAATCAAGAATAAAACCAAAATAAATGGACTCAATACATAGTTCTTTTGAAACAGTATAAAAAGTCCCTGTTTCCATATTT
>CAZQOH010000570.1:0-1577 GCA_964594355.1 uncultured Desulfobacterales bacterium | reverse complement strand
ACTGCTTAATAATCCGGATTAATAACAAACTTGAAAAATTCCTCTTCGGGGGAGATGAACAAATAATTTGATATTTTATTGATATAAGAGCCTCTTGCAAAACTCTTTACCAAAATAGTACATTACAATATATCCAACAACAAATCAATACTTTTAGAATGATTTGCCGAGAATTTATTTTTCAAACTGTTTTTTGAGACAAACCAATCCCGGCACTCATTTTTTTTGAGAGAATTTTTAAAACTAATCGTTTTTTAATTTTTTATTGTACAAATTTCAGCAACTGATCGGCTGTTAGAGCAAGAATGCCGAACATAAGATGAGCCATAATTTTTGTTGATCCGCGGACACGAATCATGCGTCCACCAAATTCATCCTTCAGTCTTCCAAATACTCGTTCTACAGTCGTTCTTTCTCTGAATCGTATTTTCTCAGCAGGATCAAAATCTTTTTTTTCTCCTCGCCGGCGATTAGAGTCAATGAGCGGCACATGACCAAGTTCTCGGCTAAACTTCTTTATATCCTCACAGTCATACGCAGAATCCATTAAATCATATAGGTTTATTACACGATTGGAAGTCATTGTCGCCAAAGGAATTGCCGTTTGTGAATCATGTAATGAAGCTGAGGTTAATAACGTCGTGACCGGTATGTGCCCGTCAGTAACATCAAGATGAAGTTTATAGCCGTTCCATGACTCTTTATATCCCTTGCTGTTTATCTTTGTGCCCCGATCGCACACTGCAGGTAAATCGGCCAACATCTCATCTATACTCATCTTTTTCTGACATTCTATACGGGTCGGTTCTTTAGGCGGTACAATCTCGTCCTTTTTCGGCCTACCTCTCTTACGTATTGGCTTTGGCTCTTTTTCCGATCCCTTCTTGACTACAGGCTTCTCACGTGCGATTATCTCGGTGCTGTCACGTGAAATATGACCAACAAGATGTTCTAAAAGATGTTTGTTTATCAGTGCTCCGTGAACCTCTTCCTGTAGTTTGCTTTGTGCAAATTCCGCAAACGCCCGTGAAAATGTCGATTCTTTTGGTACCTGATACAGGGATTCCCAACCGCATATTCGACGTAGCGCTCTGTCACACTTAAGCCTATCTAATAACTCCCGTGTTGTTGAAACATTATACACCGCTTTCGCAATAAAAGCTCGGGCTATGGCTTTTCGGTCTGATGGGGGTCTGCCTGTTCTGTATATATAAATGATTGAATCTTCTATCCTTATTATCTCCAATATACTCACAAGCTTTCGTTGTTTCTCTGTCAATGGCCCGAGTTCTTCTTCAAGAAATGGAAATAATGTTCTTTGAATCCGACACCAAATTGATGATAATACTGTCATGTAACCCTCCTTGAATTTCGTTTTTTTTCTGTTTAATATAATATATTGAAATTTATGAGGGTTACATACTGTTTTTATTGCACTCCAAAAAAATATTTCTCTTTATGACTTTTGCAAGAGGCTCATACTTTTATTTTTATTTATCTCTGCGGTAAAATTTATGAATAGTACGAGATAAACAAGGAGGTTTTCTATGATTATTGATGCTGATGTTCATATTTCT
>CAZQOH010000569.1:0-1589 GCA_964594355.1 uncultured Desulfobacterales bacterium | reverse complement strand
GGGTGGCCGGCTTCGCCCGGAATCGGCGGCCGGAATCGCGCGGAATATGCATCAATAGTGGGTTTGATGTCCAAAACTTCCACCAGACCCGTGAATTGCTGTTTGCCTTCCAGCAAAGACTTTTTGTAGTCATTGATTCCACAGAAAGTGACAGGCGCTTCACCGAATACGTCTTTATGATACTTCACAACGAACCACAGAGCATTGTCGTCAGTAGCTATGATTGCATCGAATTGAATCTTTTTGTATTTTAACCGATAAATATGAAAAAGATATTCAAGATATTCTTTGTTGTATATTCTCTTCGTGTCCATATACTCAACAAAGAGTTCAAGGTCCTTAATCCCTTCGGACAGAACTTCTTTGGCGGCAGATACTTGGGTATCCGTCCACTTGAACTCTTTGTGGTAGGAATTAAGGATGAGGACTTTTTGTGTAGAATCCGGCTGAGCGTAAGCCACGGTGACAACAAAAAGACACATGGTTATGAAGGACACAATGAAATTAATAGAGAGTAGGACAACTCGATAAGTACAATTTCCCATGTTATTTACAATTTATCGTTTTCATGTGTACTTGAATAATGCATTCGTCTGCTATCAGGCTGATTTCACAGCACTATTGAACTGGTATTCATAACCTTAGCTCTGCATATTTCATCTCACAACCTTCTTCAGAACAATTATTATCAAAATTCTTCAACAAATCAATGAGCTGCCTTTTATAAATCAGGAAATAATATATAATGCTTGCTCCGGGTACATGTATCTTGCCAATACCTCAAATGTAATATGATGTCAATAAGTTGTGATATGTTGGTGCAATTAAAAACAGCAATCGGCTCCCAAGGATGCTGAAATATGTTCTAAACCATAAGATGTAGGAGCGGCTTCCGATGGAATTTCGGTTTCGATTTCATGTCAAATCAGAAACCCAATCACATGATCACGCAACCATCGACTACATTAACATGAAATATGGGTGTCACCAATTGAACGTCCTATCTCCCGAATTTTAAGTCGTTTAACAACTTTCGACGCCACTTCAGCGGTTCACTTGCGATTGTCTACTTGAACCGCAATAGCGAGCGCATTCCCCGTAGCTTGTCGGAGCGAAGCGGAGATCCCGCTTTATCGGGGCTGCGAAGCACTGCCGGCAGGCAGAACATTCCCAGTAACTTTCTGCGGGGAGTTTCAAACGTGATCGCAAGGAGATGTTGCCAAAGCGAGTGCACAATTCTTTGGTCAGGATGCACTAAAAACTGTGCATTCCGCAGGTTTTGAAGAGTTCTTTCATCATTGGAAAAACCGAGTTAAAAAAATAAATTTGTGCCTAATAATAGATATAACATTTTGTAATCATATAGGTTAATTTTTTCTGACCTAATCTTTCCGGAATCTTTGCTTATTCTGGCATTATTTTTGCTTCTGATAATAGATGAGCAGTCCTTGAGAAGGGGGAAACTATGCCAATGCCAATAAAACATGATATCGAGTGTCCATCCAGAGATGGTAGATTTTGGTTCAGGACGAGACCGCAGCATTTTTGCAGCCGCAGGCGTAGCGCGTCTACGTTGAGGATTGCAAAAA
>CAZQOH010000568.1:0-1594 GCA_964594355.1 uncultured Desulfobacterales bacterium | reverse complement strand
TGTTTAGCAGTCAGCAGAAGTGTGGTCAAGTTTGTGCAGGTTACTTTATTCGTTAGCCAAAAGGATAAAAAAGATGGAACATAAAGAATTGATCGAGCTTGAACAACAGGGAAAGCTCTTGATTGGTGTGGATCGTGTAATGGCACGAAAATTCTATACAGATATACCGATGTCAACAATAGAAGAAAAAACAGGAGAAGTGCCATATTTCGAGAAAATGACTATCTGGTTTGCATTTCTATTTGGGCCAATCGCGCTGATATCAAGTATTGTTCTTGGTTTTTTTGCATTTGGCTGGTGGGGTATTATCAGCCTCCTTATTTGTCCTATCGTATATTTAACATATTCATCGTCGTCAGTGATAGGAGGCTCAAAGTTAACTGGAATTTCAATATTGTTTCTTATAGCGGCAGGTGTGCATTTTTTTGGCAATTTTAATTATCCATGGATTACCGGATTTGCAGGGGTATTTCTGTTTTCATTGTGGTGCATTAGGCTCTTGTATTGTTCGGCAACATTTTTGCTTCGGAATTTTGTCATCCGAAATGGAAGAGCTTATGATTACCTGTCAGAGTATTTAGTCATAAGACAAGCAGAATGAGATTCGGGCTAACAAATCGTTGCACCTGACATTTTTCCGCTGCGCTCCAAAATGCAGGTGAACTCAAACGTTAGGCGGTTTGAAGTCCCTTAATCGTCTAACAAAGAAAATCAAGGGATGAACAAAGGAGAAAAGTAAAATGAAAAATCTGCTAATAACATTAACAATAGTTAATGGTTTATTCGCTCAATCAGGTTTTAATTTTGTTGGTGGAATAAATTATTCAACTGTTTCAGGTGATGTTGAAGATATTGAGAATCTTGAGAATCTAATGGGATTCAGATTCGGTCTTGAAAAGTTACTTGCTAATGGATTAATTGCAACCGCAACATATTCTCAAAGAGGGTTTTCTTGGGGTTATGATGACTCTTATTATGATGAATATTGGGGTTGGGTTACAGATAAAGGTGATACTGACATCACCATTAACTATTTAAGCATCTCTCTACAAAAACCATTCCCAATTCAACCAAATATAAATTTCATTGCTGGTGGCGAATTTGGTTATTTTTACAATGCTAAACTGAAGTATAGTTACACTTATGAAGATGATGAAGATTATTTTTCAGATAGCGGTACTGAAGAAATGGATGGTGATGATTGGGAAGATGAAAATGGTAATAAAATAGATTATGGCTTGGTCGTAGGGGGGCGATATTCAATTAATCAACAAATAACTTTGGTTGGGACATATTTTTTAGGTTTGGCTAATCTAAATGATGATTCAGATGAGGTTTTAAACAACAGGAGTTTTCAATTTAATTTAAGTTATGCTTTTTAAAGTATGAAATCACAACGCCTAACCCTCACTCCACCGGACGGCTAAACTTGGGTGGTGATTTTGAGATTTGGAGACAAAATGAAGATTTGTGTAACCCGCCTACGCCAAGGCTACGGCGGGCAGGCAGGGAAATTTAGTGGAATGAACACGCCGTCCGCCGGTGAGTTTATTCGTTAGGCGGTGTGCTAATGCCTGACAACAATCAAAAATAA
>CAZQOH010000567.1:0-1595 GCA_964594355.1 uncultured Desulfobacterales bacterium | reverse complement strand
AGCGCTCACCACAAGTATGCTTTGTTGATCTGACATAATTTCTCCCCCCAATTAACACTACTGCGCAATTTTAGGGTTGCGCCGTTAAAATCGTTATGCTATAGGTCTTCACCAGGGAATGTGGAAAGGAAATACCCGGGAAGATCAGCATGGAACCTTTAATCATCCGTGGCAGAACAGTTACGTCCGTAGATATAGACCTAATACGGTTTTTGATCAACAAATATCATAGATATGGAAGAACTTTTATATCAAGAAAGCTATCAGAGCACTGGGGATGGGTGCAGGCTAACGGCCGACTGAAGGATCGTGCATGTCGAGATATTTTAACTACATTAGAGAGCAGGAAGATAATTGAACTTCCATCTTCGATGCAACGGTCAACTAAAGCAAATCGCATCGAGGATTTGTCGCAGGCGCTTATATCAGTTGAAAATACGCTGATAGAAGGAACAGTAAACCAGTTCAAGCCCTTTAGGATAAAAATGGTATGCCAGACACCGTTGGAGATTCAATGGAATCATTTGATGAAAAGATATCATTATTTGGGATACTCGGTTCTGGTTGGAACACATCTTAAATATTTGATTTTCAGCAACGAGCGTATTGTCGCAGCTACGGGATTCAGTTCGGCTGTATGGAAGTTAGCGGCTCGCGACGATGCCATTGGATGGACGGTAGAGCAGAGAAATCAATATTTGCATCGGGTGGCAAATAATACAAGGTTTTTGATTTTTCCCTGGGTGAGGATCAAAAATTTTGCCTCACACATTCTCTCACAAACGATACGCGTTTTGAACTCGGACTGGCTCAAGGTCTACGGTTATCGATTATGGCTGTTGGAGACATTTGTAGACTCACAGCGTTTTATAGGAAGCAGCTATAAAGCGGCTAACTGGATACATGTCGGTCAAACCAAAGGTTTTAGAAAGCAGGGCAATTCGTTTAAATTTCATAATCAGCCAAAGGAGGTGTACTTATATCCCCTATGCAGAGAATTTCGAAAAAAGATAGGATGTGAGGCCGGTGATCTTCCCTGCCTTGATCATAGATATTTCCTTTCCCTTCAACAACCGGAAAAAAAGGGAGGAGAAAGGATGATATTACAGCACGCTGACTGGGATCGCCAAGTTTTGCCACCGCTTGAGTTAAGTGAAGCAGATATCGATGCGATCACCGATGAGTTTAAAGATTTCCATACACTTTTTCATGATGCTTACAAACGCATTGAACAAATCGAATTGAGCCAATGCTATATACAAGGTTTGATGAGCCCGATAGAAAGAAAATCCATGGAACCCATTGCCATTAATCTGATGAATACACAACGCGTGAGGTCATTGCAGCATTTTGTTTCTTCGGGTGTATGGCGTACGGATCGATTAGCCCAAAGTCATAAAGAACAAACAGCAAAAACCGTAGCTGATCCTTTAGGCGTTTTGAGCGTAGACAGCAGTGAATTTCCCAAAAAGGGCAAGGATTCTGTTGGTGTCGCCCGGCAGTACTGCGGTCGTTTGGGTAAGACTGAAAATTGTCAATCCGGTGTTTTTATCGGGTACTCAAGCCCCAAAGGTTATGTTCTTTTAGATCGCCGG
>CAZQOH010000566.1:0-1595 GCA_964594355.1 uncultured Desulfobacterales bacterium | reverse complement strand
GAACATTGAAAAATTTGATATTCGATATTGTTTCGAGTTTCGAGTTTCGATATTCAGATTTTTGTCTGAACGGGAGTTTTCGTTCAGATACTAATTAAGTACTTAAAATTTTTATTTCAAGACGGTAATCTCCCTGTTTTGGTCCTGAATCAATCTGTGTATTCCCGGAAACAATACCTGAACCCTTAAATATTGCTATAGGAGAATAAAATTGAATATCGTTTAACTTGTCTCCGACTTTGAAATTTTCAATCATCGTTTTATCTTTGCCTGAAATTATCAGACTTAAGATATTTCCCGATTGGAAACTCACATCTAGTTCAGCTACTGTTCCCTTTTCAGGCCCATGATCCAAAGTTATTCCTATTGAGCTGATATCTATAAACTCTTGTTCCTCTTCTTCTATTTCTTCTATCTTTTCTTCTTCCAGTGCTTCTTCGTCTTTTATCGGAACTTCTGCCTCTTCCTCTTTTACCGGAACTTCCGCCTCTTCCTCTTTTACCGGAACCTCAGGTGGTGTTGGTTTTTTCTTTTCTTCCTCAGGCATAGCCTTTTTTTCCAGGGCTCTAATTTTCTTTGAAATACCATCTAACAGTTTCTTTTTGTTCTTCAACCGGTCATCTTTCTTTAAAAACTCAGCTGCCTGGTAGTATTTTTCCTTTGCTTGGGCAACTAATCCCTGAGAACCGTAAGCTTCTGCTTCCCGAAGAATTACTTTAATAAAACTCTGCATCTTTTGGGACATTTCATTCGACATCGGTGCTGTTTCTATCTTTTCAATTTCTTTCTTCAGGGCGCTAATTTTTTTTGAAATATTATCAATCAGGTTTTGCTTTTTTTGAATTTTTTCGTTTTTCTGAATAAATTCCATAATAGATAAATATTTTTCCTCTGCCTCAGCAAGTAATCCTTGCGATTTATAAAGCTCAGCTTCTTGGATAAATGATTTTATCTGTTTTTTAGCATCCATTTATTGACTTATTACCTTAAGACAAAGTTAAACCCCAATTGAGCGAAAATGCTCAATTGGATGTTATTCGTTATTTGAAAATGTATTTGTCACGGTTTCATATATCTATCAGCAATGAGATAAAACCGATCGATGATAATCCGCAAACCAATAACTATTAACGATTAACGGATAACGCCTAATCGAGTTTTGACTCGATTAGGGTTAAAGAGTGTATGTTGGACATTTCTAAAAGTTTTTATTATATAGTCTTTTTGTTTATAATGTCAATATTTGATCGTCTCCTAAAAAGTCAAAAAAGCGATCTTTTTATTAGGGTACTTTTTATTTGATGTTTTGAGACCTTTGAAAAATGCTTCCCGCTGTAGCGGGATTCATATTCAAGGAAGATAGAAATTATAACCACATGAATACATTGAATATTTTGAGGATAGCGCTAAAGCCTCACTTCGTACAAAATGTTGAGCCTTTTGACAAATCCCGTAAGCGGAAATAAATTCAACTTTAACAAATTCATCAATATTTGAAAAAGAAATAATTTAATCTAACCGTAGGTACCTTTTTGCTGACTTATTTATGCTATATTGACTTTGTTTAAAATTGATGCAATTTTATCAGGAATTTG
>CAZQOH010000565.1:0-1613 GCA_964594355.1 uncultured Desulfobacterales bacterium | reverse complement strand
AACTTTGTTTATATTTCTAAAGCGCGAAAAACTGAAAAAGCATAACAAGGCAAGCAACCGGGCGGCTTCGCCACCGCGATTAGAACAATCCGGGTATTGTGATATGAAAGAGAAAAAATTAAACAGAAGAAGTTTTTTTACATTATCAGGACTGGTAGCAGGCGGGCTTGCCAGTTTTGGTGGTTTCAAACTGATTAAAGATGACATTTTCGTTCAAAAAGATTCTCCCTCAAAGTCTTTATCACAATCCATTTCCAAAGGTGAAATTAAAATCGACGAAAAGAAGAGCAATGTATTTCTTTCTACCATACGAAAAGAAAGTAATATGGAAAAGGCTGTGATACAGGCTGTAGAAGCAGCAACTAATTTCGACTGGTTGAGAATGGGGCAGACTGTTTTCATTAAACCGGTCCTGAATTCAGGTCTCCCATATCCGGCGACAACCAATCCGATTGCAATTGCGGCAATGATACAACTTCTCAAACAAAAAGGGGCGGGAAAAGTCATTGTGGGAGATATGTCGGGAGTCGAACACCTCCGGTTCTTCAAGGACAAGACAACAGGCAGCTCACGAGATCTGATGAAAAATTCAGGAATGATGCAGGCAGTTGAAGGGGCCGGTGGTGAGCCCTGCTTTTTTGAAGAAGGAGGATGGGATGCCTTTTACAGAGATCATACTGATACAAAAGGTTTCTGGGCCACTGGGCTTATGATGCCCGCTATATTGAACGATGTGGATCATATTGTGTTAATGCCGCGCTGTTCCAGGCATGTTTTATCAGGAGCTTCTCTTGGTCTCAAAGCTGTTGTCGGCTACTGGAGGACGGATACAAGGCTGCAATATCATTATCATGCTGAATCATTTCATGAAAGAACGGCAGAGGGGAACAGGGCAAAGACGCTTTTAGACAAACAGCGATTGGTCATTTCCACAGGAGACAAACTCCTTGCCACGTTTGGACCCGATAAGGGATACATCCATACACCATCTGCCGGTCTGGTTATTGCGTCAGAATATATTGTCGCTCATGATATGGTATCCCTATCCTGGCTTTTATATAACCGAAAGCTACTACCGGCGGAAGAACAGGACACATTTATGGACACGAGTACGTCTATTGCCAAGTTAGCCAATACCATGGTTGTAAAATTGCTGGGAACCTGGGGAAATAGCCTGACGTCTGAGACACTGTTGAAAAACGACTTGAAAAGCATCTGGGATGACAGAGCGTTGAATCATGCGTACAAGATTTTTGGTGGCATACCCAATATTCACCTTGAGAATGTCCAAAACACTGTGCCCGATAAAATTATTAAAGAGCTTCGTAAGATGATTCAGTATTCATAGGTGACAATGCCATCTGGATGTCGGTTTCCTTGAAACCGGTGAGGCGTACTGCTTGAATTTGCCGAATGTGGCATATTGGGACTGTGTATAATAGGGGACGTGTTTAATCCGGGACGTCCATAAAAAAATATGTAACTTATATGCTACTATTTCTGAATAATGAAATCGTCCAATGTGAAAAAAATAATATCAATACATTAAGAACATTTATTATTTACTCATGTTTCGCACCCCAAATTAGGGATTTGAGGGCATAATTATCTGC
>CAZQOH010000564.1:0-1616 GCA_964594355.1 uncultured Desulfobacterales bacterium | reverse complement strand
TCATGGAGGGCCACTTTTATCAGACCAGTCACCACATAGTTCCATTGAGATTGCTCTTTGTGACCATGCCATCCCTTGATAACGCCCTTTTTCACAAATGAATGGCTCAACTGACCAACAGATACATTTTCAAATTCTTCAGAAAAACGAAATATTTCACGGAAAAAACCACGATTGTCTCCGTGAGTTTTTAAGGTCTTAATAACGACACCTTCAATCATTCGTTGAGAATTCTACGAAAAAAAAGGGTGCAGGGATGATCCAATTGATATTCTGAGGGAAAATTCCTCATCGGGAGTTCTTGAATTTTCCCCAAAACCGTACTAAAAAACTTTGACTTGTAATCAAGTATATAACCATTTGATTCAAAGAAGGCGATTATTTCAGCTACATTAAAAAACCAAAACGGCAGTTTTGATTCATAATAATTTTGTGCAGTGGCAAATGTGGGGATGTCTCCTGCCGGCACATCATCCATTAGAAAAACTTTTGGTTTGAAACCCAATAACTCAGCAATCAACGTTTTCCAGTCTGCTATATACTGCAACACAGAATTCGCGTAAATGATATCCGCTTTTTCAAATGCTAAACCCAGAATATCCGGATGAAAAAAAAGGCTTTGATAACCTGAAAAAAGCTTTTCCCCCTCTTTACATACTTCCGTTGATTCAATTATATGATATTCATAATTCTTCGCTTGCACACAGCTTTGAATAAAACTTAGGTAAGAAAATCCCAACCCTCCCCCGAAATCAATTATTCTTTGACTCCCTTTCTGATTTTTTCTCAACATTGCTGCTAATAAAGGTAATGAAGTAGGCCGAAGAGGAATCGGCGGAATTGGGTTACTTTCATCTAGATTGGAAATATACTTCGCTACTTTCCCCTTGGATTGATTCACCCAGGTATCAGAATTAAAGCCCTTACCAACTGCTTTGACCTCATTTATATCTCGATATATGCCCTCCCAAATCGGTCTATCCATGACAAAATTCCTTTACTGAGTTAATTATTTTCCTGATTTCTTCCAAAGAAAGCTCCGGGTACATGGGCAAGGAGACTATTTCCTTGGCGAGTTTTTCCGTCACAGGCAACGATCTGTTTTGTCCTACACTCATATAATACGGTTGCTTGTGGATCGGGATGGGGTATTGAATACTAGTACTGATACCATTCCGCCCAATATAGTCCTGCAATGATTCTCTTTCATTGGTTCTAATGACGAACAAGTGGTATACATGTTCACAATCGCCTCTTTTTCTGGGCAGTCCCAAAGGCAAGCCCTGCAAACCATCCAAGTACTGTTCCGCCAACTTGATCCGTTTCTGATTCTCCTCATCCAGACGCTTAAGTTTTACTCGTAAAATGGCTGCCTGTATTTCATCCAGACGGCTGTTCCATCCCTCGCTATTACTTATATACCGTTCTTTCCAACCGTACTGCCGCAGCAATCTTGATTTTTCCGCCAGATCAGGCAAACCAGTAACAATAATCCCGCCGTCGCCTATGGCACCCAAATTTTTGGTCGGATAAAAACTGAAGCAACCAATGTCCCCAATAGACCCTACGCGCTGTCCTTTATATTTTGCACCATGGGCCTGCGCACAGTCTTCAAT
>CAZQOH010000563.1:0-1617 GCA_964594355.1 uncultured Desulfobacterales bacterium | reverse complement strand
ATAAAGGATTAGTGACCAATGAAAAGATAGGGCAGCTTTTTAATGTGAGTTGCTCCGCTATCAGTCATAGTGTGAAAATATTTAAAAAAAAGATAAATAATGATAAAAAAGTGAAAAACCAATTTGAAATATTTAATTCACAATTCAAGCTTTGATAATCATATAAAGGGCTTCGATTTGGAGCTATAGCAGATATCCTATATATTGACCTTTGTCGGAATAAGTATTGCTCGTCAAGCGTGACATTTTCCTTTGGACCGCTCCGCTAAATGTCACTACAGCCTGACGAGCTAAAAAAAGACACCTCCCTATCCATAGCAAAAGATGCTATGGAACCAGTTAAATATTAACATTTTGTAATATTGGGGACATCCTATAATAACATTGTAAAGAAAAAAATGAATAAATTTATTTGGTGTAATAACAAGAGGTTAAAAAGGACGGCTTGTTTTGGATGTAACTCTACTGCTCCCATTTATGGGCTTTTTTCGGCGAATCTCTCACTTGAAGCGAATTTTATCACCTAATCGTTATAAATATCCGGCATACCACACGAGGTGGCCACCAATCATCCCTTATCCAGGTTCCAAAATTCAGTGAGAGGCCCAGTATTGTCCCTCCAGAGGTCTAAAGCCCCAACGTTCGTGATCGAGCTCTCTCGCCGAAAGTTCTTTGATTTATTCATTTTTCTCTTAGCATAGATAAAAATTTTTTAAAATATAATTTTTTATTAATATATAACGTTGATGAATTTGTTGAATAACTATGGTAAGTGTATTGTCTGATAGAAATAGATAAAGCTAATAAATAATCGGTTTTAATGGGATCGATTTTATGCCACGGCAAGTCAGATTAGATGCCCGCCCGCCTCGCCTGAGCTCGCGATGGCGGGCAGGCTCCGGAAACGCTTCATCACGTGATTGTTCGGGGGATTGAAAAAAAGGAGATCGTAACCGATGACGCAGATCGAAAGAGCTTTATCACTCGGCGGTGATTTTGTTGAAAGGATTATTAAAGAGGCTGATGAACAATTTAAATATCAGTTTTCAGAAAAGGAGAAAAGAAAAAGGGTTCGGTTTCGTATTGCAATTAAGCTTTTTTCGGAATATGGTATCCCCATAGCAGAAATTGCCAGAAACACAGGTGTCTCAACATCAGCAGTATCAAAAATGGTGAACTAGTCGATTAATAAGTAAATAAATTCAACAACGTCCCATAGATCAAAAGGTAATCTGGTGAATTCATGTTGCAAGTGCACCATGCAATTCTTTATAGTAGACTTCATGTGGTGCACTTTGAAGTTGATTTCACCCTATTATTACATTCTGTATGACGATTTGAATGATTCTGATTATTGTGTTGGCCCAGAGTATAACTTTAATTTAAAAACACTAAACCTTTCATAATAGAAAAACTGTTTGATTTATCGATAAAAGGTGGAATGCACATATCAAAGGCATTAAGGGCAACGGCAAAAAGTCGCCGCGCCTTATGCCACGCCATTGAATCTATAGAGTCATGTTGGATCTTGAAGGAACATAAAGGTGATTTTATAAAAAGGCAATTTGAGGAAAAACATGAAGAGTGAGATTCGAGGAATAATTTTTGATATTGATG
>CAZQOH010000562.1:0-1619 GCA_964594355.1 uncultured Desulfobacterales bacterium | reverse complement strand
TAAAAAAGATCAACCAGAATTTATGAATGACATGGACTGGAGAGAAGAATTTGAATTGGATTAATGAAATCTCTCAAGAAATCAATGCGCTGGATACATCAAAAAAGAATATCCGAAAATTTGGATTAGTCATAGCTGTTGGACTGGGAGTCATTCACGTGCATATATTTTGGGGGTGATAATTTGCCCAAGATATTTCCAAAAGTTGCGAGATGTCTCGGCGTGCTAAAAAACGGTGGAGAAAATTTCAGGGATACCGGTTGATCGAAAAGGTATTCAACGGTGTCAAATTTATCGCCGGAGATGAACAAAAACTTGCTGTTTAGCTTTTTTCTATACTCAACATTTGGAAATTATTGAATTACTTATTATTAAAATGGTAGAAATGTTTGATAAGAATCAGCATATTATTAGAATACCCGAAATGTTTGCAGGTGTTGCATAATGAAAAAAACAATAATAGGTAACATTATTCTAGCAGTCATGTCTCTATGTCTGAGTTTCGCGATAATTGAGGGATTATTAAGAGTTTTGCCGATAAGAGGAATTACTACGACACGGGCTATCTTTGACCCTGAGTTAGGTTTTAATCGCTACGCTGGACATCAGAATCGGTATATTACGAATACAGGTAAGATTGTTATAAAAGAAACGAATGATTTAGGCTATTTTGATAAGGAACATGATAGAAAAAAACTGAGTTACAGAATAGGTTTTTTTGGAGATTCATATGTCGAAAGTCTGCAAGTGCCTTTAGAGAGCACTTTTTTCTTTTTAATCGAAGATAACCTGAAAGACTTAAATGTCGAATGTTTAGCGTTCGGAAGAAGCGGGTACGGAGTCATTTGTTCCTATATGGAATCCAAAAAATGGACAAATTATTTTGACCTTGATTTTGTCGTTTATGTTTTCTGCGAAAATGACTTAGGAGACCAAGTTTATGATATTAAAAGACGCAAAGATCTTTGGCATGTTACTCTTGCAGATAATGAATATGAGATTCATAAACCCGCGCAACCCCCGATTAAGAATTCCTTATTATATCGTTTTGTAGATAATATAAGATCACACTCAGTGTTGCTAACAAATATTTCTGCAAGAATCGGTTTATTGTTTGAACGTGGTATTTCTTTAAGACTAGATGAGAGAGAAAGGATGATGGCCACGAGAGTCACCCCCGGTGAATATCCGAATCAGAACGACCTTCCTTCAGGATGGCCTGAGAGGATAAAAGAGAAAGCAATAAAACTCGGCGAACTTGTTATAAAGGATTTTCGCTCTGATGTTGAAAGAAATAATAGAGATTTTGCCATATTATATATTCCGAGGGAAAGCGAATTCAAAAAAGCTCTGGGTAATCAGGATTCATGGATGGTATGGCTTGTTAATTTCTGTGAAAATGAAGATATTAATCTAATCGACCCTACAAATGAACTTGTTAGATACACTCAAGAAGGAAAGCAAGTCTATGGTGATCACTTTACTGAATATGGTCATCGAGCTTTATCAGTATCTTTTTCTGATTGGTTTAGAAATCGATTCGGACAGGTGGAAAATTAATGAATGTCCCTATATGCTCTTAGTGGCTCAGGTAAAAAAAGAGAAACAGATTCCTATGA
>CAZQOH010000561.1:0-1626 GCA_964594355.1 uncultured Desulfobacterales bacterium | reverse complement strand
TTATTGATTTGCTAAAAACTTTTTCCGGTCAGATTCTCACAGCCGATGATTTTACTGCGTTGGGAAAATCTGTTCTCAAAAAGGAAAGAGACTTTAATACGCGTGCCGGTTTTACATCAAAGCATGACCGTCTACCTGAATATTTCAAGAAAGAGGCACTGCCACCTCACAACATTACGTTCAAGGTAGAGGATGAAGAATTGGATCAGGTATTTAACTGGTAGCGGTTTCCACCCATAAATGGTTATTTTTAATGGGCACTTTCAAAGGGGAGCTCCTTCATAGGGCTCCCCATTACTATTTCTGAGACGGTTAACTATAAGATATGAGAGATGTGGGAATGATGCCATGAAAAATCCTACGCATGCAGATGTAAGACTCTGCTTAACCATTGAGGAAAAACTGGTTCCACGTTTTTTTTTACTGCTCGGGCAGGGTTTTTCGGTGAAAATCAGTGTTGGTTGCAGTATTAAAGAAATGTTTTGTGGACAACTCGGTTTTCATGACGACTATCTTGAAAAACGGATACAGACCATTTTTTTGGATGGAAAAGCTGTTGATGATGTTGAGTCTTCTTTTATCACTGATGGATCGACAATAGCCCTTTCCGCCGCCATGCCGGGAGTGGTAGGAGCCACCCTGAGAAAAGGAGGCCGTTACGCAACAATGCGCAGTCAAATATCTCACAGTAAAGACGGCTATTCTGCTCTAAATCGGGAGGGTAAAGTTAACCTAAAGCTTTTTAATCTAATAGCTAAAGAGGTAGGTCCAACATTTCTTAAACAAGGCATTTGGATCAAGGGTGACGACTTTTTTGATTTTGTCAATAGGCGGCAGGGTGATTTCTGGATAGGATGCAAAGCTTCCGAACTGGACGGTAAAAACTTGGATCCGGCTAAAATCAAAGAAATTGAATGGAAAAACAAGAATATATTTCTCCAGCTCAATATGAGATAGAAGTTTGATAAAAATAGATCTGATCTCAGGATAACTTTACAAAAGGATACTGATCAGGGGATTTATCCGCCGCCGATGGGAGGAAACACACCCAGCCTGTCTCCATCTTTTAGAATTTCATCGTCTTTGGCATGGATACCATTCAGAAATATCAACTTAGCGGCATTCATTGGAATATGCATTTGTTTAAGATGCTCCATGACGGTAGTTCCTTCGCTGACTTCCATAACCATACCTTTACCGCTTGTTTTATTGGGCATGTAACATGCTAATGAAGCGTAAAGAAAAACTTCTACCTTCAACTTGAAGACTCCCTAGTCTCTTAAGCGCCTTGTAAAGTCGTATCGACAACTTTTATCGATACTCAATATCCGAGATTAAACTTATAACTAGTGCCTGAACGAAAAGTACTATATTTTTTCAAAAGTCCCCCTTTCATAAAGGGGATTAGGAGTAGTATCAATCTCATCAGTCTGTCAGTCTATTATAGTATATTAATTTAGTTTTGCAATTGGTTTTATGTCAAGCTTTTTTACTTTTTCTCAACCCCACCTTTTTTAGTGTTTCGTGTTTTATGAATTTGACATTCAATGCTAATGCTTGATAACATCATAATACGTTTATAAATCTCCTATAATAATCTCTTTTAAATTGGGATTAATCTTTTTA
>CAZQOH010000560.1:0-1627 GCA_964594355.1 uncultured Desulfobacterales bacterium | reverse complement strand
GCTATGGCGGCATTTTCGGCCGGCATGCCGAATGCATCCCATCCCATGGGATGCAAAACATTGAATCCTCGCATTTTTTTATACCTTGCGACTACGTCGCCAATGGTATAATTTCTCACATGCCCCATATGAATTTTTCCGGATGGATAGGGAAACATCTCGAGCAGATAATATTTTTCCTTCGCGGGTTCCTCGTCAACCTTAAACAGGTTGGTCCTTTCCCAAAAATCCTGCCATTGGGATTCTATTTTTTGGGGATCGTACTTTTTATCCATTGTTAGCTATTTCCCTTAAATAGCTGTAAGTTCTCAATAAATTATGGACTTATCAAATTATCGGGTTTCAAAATTTTGCTGCAAGGCGATATCAACAACACTATATAAGGGTGACCAAATATTTGTGATTTGCCAAAGTTTTCGCAAAGTTGTAAAACGCTTTCGCAAAAATCATAAATATTTGGTCACCGTGGTATGCCGTAGCAAACGATCAGAATGTCGTCTTGCAGCAAAACCCTGAAACCCTCTTTTCCGAAGTTATTGAGAAGTTACAAATAGTTTGACTCCATCTTTTTATATGTATGTCTTGTATTAAACAAACGAGTGAAACTCCCCGCCGCCAAGCACTTTAGCAAGGCAGAACTCCTGCTCTTAAGGGCAGGAAGCTTCACTTCTCATGCCATAACATAATATAAATAGCAAGCAAGTTAGTTTCCGTCCGGAAATGAGAAATCGATTGACTTGTATCTAACAATTTCATATTCAAGCAATAAAGCATCTACATATTCCCGATTTTTTGTAAATAATATCAAAGGTTATTGTCTGAAAATAACAAATGAGCAGCAAAATCCTAATCAATGCCGTAGATTCTGAAGAATGCAGAATCGCCAAAGTTAAAGATAACAAGCTGGAAGAATTTCATATCGAAAGCACCACCAGGGAAATAACCCGCGGTAACATCTACAAAGCGATTATCTCCCGCATTGAGCCGAGCCTTCAAGCTGTCTTCATGGATTATGGCGCAGAGCGACATGGTTTTTTACAAAAATACGAAATTCACAGCGACTACTTCCAGGACAGCCCTTCCGGAGACCAATCCATCAGTCGAATAGTCAAACGCGGTCAGGAACTACTCGTGCAGGTCGCCAAAGATCCTTTCATGAAAAAGGGGGCCATGGTCACCACATTTATATCACTGCCGGGCAGATATGTGGTATTAATGCCGGGAAGCCAGAACCGGGGTATTTCACGTAAAATACAGGATGAAGACGAACGCAAGCGGCTCAAGGATATTGTCGCCAAGCTCAAAATGCCGGAAGGATTTGGCGTCATTGTCCGGACTGCGGGGGTAAATTGCACCAAAACACACCTGGCCAAGGATTTAAATTATCTTTTAAGGCTCTGGAAAAACATTAAGAAGAATGTAAGGAAGCAGCAAGCTCCCTCCCTTTTATACAAAGAACGGAATCTGGCTTTAAGATCGATACGAGACTATTTCACTCCGGATATTTCTGAAATTTTGATAGATGATGCCGCGGTGTATCACGAAATTAAAGAATTTCTTAAAATCATTTCCCCCAAGCATACAAAAATCGTAAAACTCTTTAAGGGAGCCAAACCGATATTTACTA
>CAZQOH010000559.1:0-1633 GCA_964594355.1 uncultured Desulfobacterales bacterium | reverse complement strand
GCAAAGATAAAAGGCGCAAGAATTCAGCCATAGCAGTCTGGAAAATGTTAAATTTATCCACAGACCTGATCATTTTCTCTTGATAAAACCTAGTTAATCCCACTTGCGGAAGGTTTAAAAACTTCCTGAAGTCCTTTTCGTAGAGTTCAGTCCATGCCTTAAAGGCATCTTCATCGAGGTCCTCAAACTTATAAGCTTTGGTGGATTCTTCGACCTTTCCGGCCTTTTCCAGCCACTGCTGCTGAAGATGAATAAAACTGTTCAAGTTCGTTTGTGCCATTTCCAATAAAATTTCCGGCAGTGCGCTGCTCCCCTTAAAAAGAGTTTCCATGGTCTCGGGTTCAATCATAGCCAAAAATAACGCTTTCCAGGTCTTTTGGGCGGTTTCCAATGTTTTCTGTATCTTGCTCTTCTTTTCATTTTTTTCTTCTGTTATCACACTATTGGCCTCGGTGGCTCGGGTCCACATCGAGGCCATTGGTCCCCAGAATGCTGTGGCTGTTTTCATCCAGTCAGCAAACATTAATTCCGGGCTTGTTTTATCCTGTGGTTTATCTGTCATTATTCACCTCGTTTTGCGAGAACTATCAAAAAATACATTATAATTACCTTCCATCTTCTCGGCTTTAATTGTCAACAAGAAAAGCCTTTCACCACGATTCTTTCCCCAAATGATTAGGTACAGAAGTGATATTATCACAACTCCATGTAAAAAATCAGGCAAGGGACGATGCCGGGCCAGGCCGACCATTGGGAGAACCTCCTATAAGATGGGATTTTCCCCTAGCAAAATGAACCTTCTATCTTATGGACATATTATATTAAAAGGTTAATAATCAGTTTAAATCATCATCCTGTAATAAGAAAGGCGCGTGGGAGGCTACAACCACTCGCGCATTCGGGGTGGTTCCTGGGTCGCCAAGGAGCCGCCCTTTTCATTACCTGAACTTTATAAAGGAGGTTTGGTCATGCCGGTCACCCACGATGAAGTATTTAAACAAAAGAGATTGCCCAATGTAGGACAAATCGTCCGGAGCAAAAAGTATGGCACTCTCTGGAGAATCATGGAGAAACGGGAAGTTTGGCAGCATGTTGCCGGCAGCATTGAATCCGGAAATCCCCGCTTGGTTCCAGCCATTTATCTGGCCTACTGGCGGATTCAAAATGGCGTGCTGCCTGGAATCGGGAAGATGCTGGGGTATGCATATACCCTTCATGACAATACTTTTGCGGCCAACTGGGAGATAGCAGAAGAATAATACCTGAATTAAACCCACCATTTCAATTGTGAGCAAATTGCGTTAACTTAACGTCCCGAAGAGCAATCAAATTTGACAAATGACTGTCCTTGTGTAATTTTTTAAAAATATTTTGCAACGGTCTCAAAAATTTACCCTTCCGACTATTCGCAATGCAATTAGAAAGACATCCTAATGGCTGATAAACCGACCTATAGGGAATTAGAACATAGAATCAGAGAACTGGAGAAAATTGCCCTTGACCACAAGCAAGTTGAGGAAGAGCTAAGGAAGAGTGAAGAAAAATATAAAACCCTTACAGACAGCTCCCTTACCGGAATTTTCATCCACCAGAACGGAAGGTATGTGTTCGTTAATGACAGATTTGCAGAAAT
>CAZQOH010000558.1:0-1638 GCA_964594355.1 uncultured Desulfobacterales bacterium | reverse complement strand
GCCCTCTGTGACAGTATGAGTGAGACACTTACCCCTTGAAAAATTAGTGTAGGGCGGGTAAGGAAAATACTTATGAAACCAATTAAAATGAACAAACTTCCAACATCTGCAATTCGGCCAGGCGCAGCCCCCAATGAGGAGCCAGTGGAAGGAGCCCATAGGGCGACTGGAGCTGGCTCCTCATTGGGGGGCGAAGAGAATAAGATTCCAGACCCTGAAGTTCATGAAAAAAAATCACGCAGGTATTTTACTGCATCTTATAAACTACGTATTCTTCAAAAAGCTGACCTCTGCACGGAATCAGGGCAGATCGGTAGGCTATTGAGACGAGAGGGACTCTATTCATCTCACTTGACAAATTGGCGTAGGGCAAGAGAGAAAGGGCTTTTGCAAGCCCTGACACCCCGAAAAAGGGGACGAAAGCTTAAAGAAAAAAATCCATTGGCCGGTGAAGTCGCTCTACTTCAAAAAGAAAAGCGAAAATTAGAATATAAGCTTAAACAAGCGAACCTCATCATTGAGGCGCAAAAAAAAATTTCTCAGGTTCTGGGAATAGTCCAGAATATAAACGAGAACAACGAGGACGTCTAATGGCCGCTGCTTTGAATTTAAGTGTCGATATTGGAAAAAGATCATCTTGTTTTGCTTTTGATATTCCACGGGCATCCTTCTATCGATTCTATTCCCCTAAAATTTCTATCAAAAAGCAACGGCCTAAGTCCCATATTGCATTGAATGGTGATGAAAAACAGACAGTTTTGGATGTTCTGCATTCTGAAAAATATCAAGATAAAGCCCCGTATCAAGTATATGCCTCCCTTCTGGATGACGGAATTTATCATTGTTCGATTCGGACCATGTATCGGCTGCTTGAAAAAGAGCACGGTTCCGTTAAAGAGCGTAGACGACAGGTAACACGACCGCGCTATGAAAAGCCTGAGCTTTTGGCAACTGCCCCTAATCAGGTGTGGTCCTGGGATATTACCAAACTGAAAAGTATCACAAAATGGACTTATTTTTATCTCTACGTCATTATGGATATTTTTAGCCGATATGTTGTTGGCTGGATGGTTGCCCATCGAGAAAAAACTACTTTGGCAAAAAGACTTATTAAGGAAACCTGCGATAAACAACAAATTATACCAGACCAGCTTGGGCTACATGCAGACCGGGGCCCCAGTATGAAATCTAAGGGTGTCGCTCATCTTCTTGTCGATTTGGGGGTTACAAAAACACATAGCCGTCCGCATGTCAGCAATGACAATCCTTATTCAGAGGCTCAGTTCAAAACTTTAAAATATTGTCCTCAATTCCCGAGTCAATTTGGGTCCATTGAAGATGCCAGGGTGTTTTGCCAGGATTTCTTTGGGTATTATAACAAGGAGCATCGTCATTCAGGAATTGGCTTGGTTACGCCTGAACAGGTCCATTATGGATTTGCACAAGACGTTTACGATCAACGCTGTTTTACCCTTAAAAATGCTTTTGAAAACAATCCTGAGCGCTTCAAAGGGAAAATACCTCAGCCACCGGCTTTACCGGAAGCCGCTTGGATTAATAAACCAAAACAGGAGAAACCTGATGAAATTAGAGCTTAATTTATGATAAACAGTGTCTCATTTTCATTGACACATTCCG
>CAZQOH010000557.1:0-1640 GCA_964594355.1 uncultured Desulfobacterales bacterium | reverse complement strand
GTAGCGAGGTCGAGTTCTTTAATTTTAGCGTAGCGAGCCGTAGAACGCTTCAAATGAACCCACGATGAGCTCGGAAGTTCAGACGCTGGTAAATCGGAACATATTTATGACAACCGGTATAAACGAAATTCATTTCATCTTTACTATAATGTTTTTGAATATAGTGGAAAAGAATATTTGGGTCAATATTAGTTTCACCCCAATTGAGTAAAAAACCAATTGGGAGTTATTCGTTATTTGTTAATCGTTTAAAATTTGAAAAGGTAATGCTTGATACCCGCTCCTAATTTGTTCTATACTATCCTAAACTTCGCTATAATTTTCAATATCTATGTGAAGGAGGTACAGCTATGCAATGGAAAGATTCCGGCGATACCGATTCAATAAAGGAAGAATCAGAGAAAGATTATTATGAAGAAGAATATTTACCCTTTAAAAAGAAAAAATTCAATAATATTATCTCAAAACTGTTCAACTTAACTGAAATGCCATTTGGTTTAATTGGCATAGGGTTTATTCTTCTGATTATCCTCTTTATCATATTCATTCCAAAAGACCAAAATAATGTAGCCAAGAAGCAAATCATGTCACTCTATGCAGAACTCAAACTTCTGGAAAACAGGGTTGTTAAACTTGAAGGAATAGAAAAAAGATTAATACACCTTGAAAAACAGGGTAAAAAACTAGAACAATTCAGAGATAGATTTGACAAGTCGGAAGCATTCTTGTCCACGAAAATGAATGAAATTGTTAAGACGTTGGATAAATTAGAAAAAAAGACTGCTAAAGATAAACGGATTCAAATCGATTCACGTAAAGCCGTCAAAGATTCTAAAACTGAAACTCAGCCCCGTTATCATCAAGTCAAAGCCGGTGAAACACTCTATAGTATAAGTCGCAGCTATGGATTAAAAGTAGATGAGTTGCTAAAACTGAATAAACTGGCACCTGGAGCAACGATTTATCCTGGTCAAAAACTTATGGTAGGTCCTGCAAAAAGCAATTAATCTTCAGTAATTTTTACTTATCTTTTTTATTTTCTCTATCACTTCTTCAGGAGTTTCTGCATAATAGAGCAACCCTTCATTAACATACTGATCAAAGGGTTTCCCAATATCAAAATTTAATAGAATCACTGCTTTATTGCTTTTAAGGGCAAGGGCTATTTCAGATAGAGTGCCTGCTCCGCCGGGACATGCAACAACGATATCGCTTGAAAGTACATTTATACAATTTCTTGCATTTCCCATGCCTGTTAGAATAGGAATTGTAATAAATTCTGAAACCCTGCTGCAATTGTCATCAGGCAGGATACCAACCGTTAATCCTCCATGGCCCCTGGCGCCTCTTGCAGAAGCTTCCATGATACCTGAATTTCTTCCTCCATTTAAAAGTACCCAACCCTGTTCTGCGATCAAGCTTCCCAGACGGAATGCAGTTTCTATATCACCAGCTGTTGCCGTTCCCCCTCCCATTACACCGATTATCAGTTGCTCAGTCATTATTATCCCTCTATTTCTCATTTTTTATCATTCTATAGTAGTTCTCAAAATAACGTTCCGTTTCAAATACTGTATGCAGCGTCTACGGAATATGTCAATGGAAATGAGACACCGATTCCAATAAATTAAACTACCATG
>CAZQOH010000556.1:0-1647 GCA_964594355.1 uncultured Desulfobacterales bacterium | reverse complement strand
TCCATATTTGAAACGATCAAAAAAAGAGGGTGCATCATGGAGCGCTCGGATAAGCCTTGCTTCTTTTACATTGAATTGTTCTGAGGCACTCAGGAGAATCTCTCTTGAAATACAGTCATACCCTAACTTTTGAGCGAGTTTTTCCGCAATCTCTTTCCCTTTGCTGTATGAACCTCTGGAAATTGTAATCACACCCATATAGCCCCCCTTTTGTAGGCAGAAATATTCCTGTAAAAATTATAAAATCAATCACCCACTGGAAATGCTCGATAACTTGATCATGCATTTCCATAAAATAAAGATTGGGATTGCTTTTCGCAATATTATCAGAGACTCGTATATGATGTCAAAGAGTAAAAATGGCGGCTTTGCTGAAGCAAAGTTATAATGGAATAGACGTCCCCTAATACACACTGCTCACAATGTCCTCCGTGTCCTTTTTGATCTCGTTGTACCAGAGGAGCATGGTGCTGATCATTCTACTTGCACAAAATCCTGTGCACCATGCACATAAAAATGTGCATTTTATAGTCCCTTATTCAATACCCAATCTCCCTTATCTCATCATAATATCTTCGCAATCCTTTATCAGATAAGGATTCCAGACATTTCGTGCATAGATATAATCCTTTGGCACAATAATTGAATCTTAAAAAGATTTTGGTGCCTTGCCGGAGGGGAACATCATGAAATATAAGATCATGTTCGTTGATAATAATGTAGATGTGCTGCAAGCATTGAAATGGTTTTTCCAAGACAAACCCTATCGTTCTTTTGGCTTTGAAAACCCATATGAAGCACTAAATCAAATCAAAAAAACAGAATTTGCGGTTGTTGTGGTTGATCAATATATGCTTGAAATGAATGGGGCAGAATTTTTGAAAATGGTCAAACAGATCTCACCTAATACAGTTCGAGCTATTATGGCTGTCAGTACGGAACTTAAGACAATTATAGAAGCAATTGATAAAGGGTACGTCAATCAATTTGTCCTTAAGCCTTTAGACGAAGAGGAATTGAAGCAAGGTGTGCAAATGGGCATCGAACATTATGAAATGAGACTTGAAAGTAGCAGGTATCTATAATCCATTATGTGCTATAAACAAAACTTGATTTGGCAGCGGTCAGATCCTTCTGGATGTCCAATAATTTTTTACTCAGTCAAAAGTGATCCCCTTAATTTCCAGAACCTCACATAGAATAGGGGACGTACATAAGTTTATAAGTTCGAAAGTATTTCCAAATAAATCGGACAGATTTTTCAATCTTTTTATCTATTAATTTAGATGGTTAACGTGGTCCGACCCTAATCCGTGAAGGAGAATACAAGATGTTGATTTGTTCAGCTTCAATCTATATTTTGACTGGGGATGTCGGCTGAGATAAGCGTTCTACAGTCTGCTTTTCTTTCGCCTCTCTTTGTGAGCAAGTTCTAATTTTTCTATTATGGCATCGGCAAGAAAGTCCTTGATAGTCATTTCGTTTTCATCACAAAAGATCTTTAATCTTTTCATTAAGTCTTTCGGTATCCTGGTGCTAATCATTTTAGTTTCGGTTTTCTCTGGATTCGGTTTCTTTTTCATGTTTCCCCTTTTAATACAGGCTTCCTAAAACGATTCTCTGAGAGCTTTTATTTCGGGCGATCTC
>CAZQOH010000555.1:0-1648 GCA_964594355.1 uncultured Desulfobacterales bacterium | reverse complement strand
AAGAACTCGACCTCGCTGTGCTCGGGACTCAAACAGCTTCAATTTTTACGCTCCGTTTCGCCTATAACGCTTAATCAAATGTCCCCAAATTGATTAGCTCTGAAGCTCAGACACTGCATACATTCTTTGAAACGGAACGTTATTTTGACAAATACTATAAAGGAGATCATATGACTGAGAAGACGGCTCTTACTCCCGATCAGATTAAAAAGGCTGTTAAGGCGGTAAAAGAAATTAGACCGGTTTATGCATCGCTTCTTGATTATTACGAAAAGATTTTTACGGCACAGGAAGATTCAAAAGACCGGATTCATATTGATCCCATTAACATTCCCGAGGAGATCCTTTCAGTTAAGGTACAAGAGAATTTTCCTCTTATATCCATATCAGAATTTTTGATAGATATAAAAGCATCTGAGGCGCTTTTAAAAAAGATTTGCGATATAGCAATAGAAGCGGAAGGAAACATGACGGAATCTTCCAAAGCTCTAATAAGTGCCATAGAGACAGAAAAACTGAACCCGAGTTTGCTTTTTTCCAGCTTTCTTAAAGGGGACGAGTCTTTTTTTGAAGAGATTGAAGACAAACTTGGAATTGAAAAAAAAGTACATGCATTTATCATTTACAGCAGCATAAAGCCTTCCCTTTCCTTGTGCGCTGAGCAGGTTTCAACTTGCCTGGATAAAGATAGCCATTGGGAAAAGGGATACTGCCCAATTTGTGGAAGCCCGCCGGGGATTTCAGTGCTGATGGATGAAGGAAAACGCTTTTTTTTATGCAGTTTCTGCTGGTATAAATGGTATGCTCGAAGATTATTCTGCCCATTTTGTGACAACGAAGACAGCAAGACACTTCGGTATTTCTATAGTGAAGAAGAAAAAGAATATAGAGTGGATGTTTGTGACAGTTGCAAAAAGTACATAAAAACGATAGATACGAGAAAAATAGAGCGTGTTTTATATCCGCCTTTAGAACAAGTCTCAACACTGCATCTTGATATAAAAGCCAAAGAGATGGGACTTGAAAGCGGGATGGCTCTTGACTTACAAGTATAGTGGTGGAATGAGAGAAATAACAATTAACAAATAACGGATAACATTTAATTGGGTTTTTGCTAAATTAGTGTCTGAACGAAAACCCTCAACTTTTGAATTTTGAAATTCGAAATCTGAATTACGAAATCCGAAATGGTTCGACCGGCTCACCATCCTGAGAAAAGTCGAAGGACAAATTCTAAATTCGAATGTTCAAATGCTCTAAACAGCCGAATACCGAGACTTTTGTTTTGAACATTGAAAAATTTGATATTCGATATTGTTTCGAGTTTCGAGTTTCGATATTCGGATTTTTGCCTGAACGGGAGTTTTCGTTCAGACCCTAATTAGGGTAAGATAATGCTGGATAACTGAAATCTGCCCACTGTACTCCGAAACCATCTCGCTTTTAAAAAATTCCTCAAGTAAATGCTCAGATATCCTTTTAGCCATTTCAGTTCTTCCTGCATCCATCAACTTTCTGAAAAGATAATCATAGATAGACGTCTGGGCATCAAGATTGCTTTTCAGAAACCTGGCCGCAACTTCATCCCACATGCTCTGGTCAACCAGATAGCTCAATGCCAGTATTTGGTGCTTTATCCCATCATAGT
>CAZQOH010000554.1:0-1651 GCA_964594355.1 uncultured Desulfobacterales bacterium | reverse complement strand
GAATCAGGTATGAGACCTTTGAAAAATGCTCAATTTTGTTCAAGTTCAAGGCAGGTAAAAATTTTAACCACAGGAATACATTGAGTATTTTGAGGATAGCGCTAAATCTTCACTTCGTGCAAAATGTTGAGCCTAACGCAGAAATTGGGCAAAAGGGGGCGTTTTGCAAAGGTCTCAGGTATTTCAATGACAACAAAGACAATATTAAGATCGAATTTAGATATTTCCTGTTATTTAAGATTCATATTAATTTGACATTTGCCTCTGATATTTGATATTGTTGCGATTATAATTTGAAATCAACAAAAAAATTGAACTGATACCGAAAAAAGTAACTCAAGACCTCAAAATTCTGCATCACCGGCTATGCGGAAGAAATGGCCGATCTTATCCAGCAAACGCTGAACGAAACCGCACAAGCCTGTCTGACAAAACCACTGGATATGACACAGTTGTTAGGTCTTTTGAAAGAGATACTCGCCGCCAATGGCGACGGAATCAAATATAAACACGGCGGTTATCAGTCATAACAGCCAAAATGGCCCTCATCGTCCATGACGATCCGAATCTACGCGATAACCAAAAAGATGATATTTTTTAAAGAATTAATATGAATTTTAAAGAATTATCAGATAACTTAGGCATGGAAGAAGACGAATATATGGAGCTGATTGAGCTTTTTTTTGAGACCAGTATTTCTGACCTTAAAAAGCTTCAGATAGCTGTTGAGGAAGCAAATGCAAAAAAAGTAGCTGATATCGCCCATTCTTTTAAGGGTGCTGCTCTCAATCTGGGATTAACGGAATTGTTCGAAATTGCAAAACAACTTGAAATGACAGTCTGTGATGGTCAACTAAAAAGAACTGCAAAAGTCGCTTTGGTGTTAAAGGAAAAGCTGGACACCATTGCAGGTTTTGTCACGTGATGTTGCTATATTAAAAGGAAATAATGATATGAAGAAAATATTAGTTGTGGATAACCATCCGGTGATGCTCAAGTTCGTGACTAATCTGCTTGGGGATAAAGGGCATCAGGTTCTGACGGCCCCGGACGGTCTTTCCGCTATGAAGATTTTGAAGACCTACATCCCCGATGTCATATTTATTGACCTTGTAATGCCAAATATTAGTGGAGAAAAGCTCTGCCGGATTATTCGTAGTATGCCTAAGCATAAAAATGCTTTTCTTGTTATTCTTTCTGCAATTGCGGCCGAGGAAACGGCAACTTGTGCTGATTATGGTGCTGATGCCTGCATTGCCAAGGGCCCTTTTAATAAAATGGGCAAGCATGTTCTTAGCGTGCTGGACCATATAGATCTGGAGCGTGTTGATGATCTGCAAAGTAAAATAATTGGAATAGAAGATATATATGAGCGGGAAATTACAGAGGAATTGCTTGCAGCCAAAAGGCATTATGAAACTACTCTAAACCACGTATCCGAAGGGCTTTTAGAGCTTACTCTAGAATCAAAAATCGTTTACGCAAATCATGCCGCTATTGCCATAATCGGCATTCCTGAGGAAATGCTGCTTTCTTCAGACTTTGCACTACTTTTCAACACAATACAATATAAAAAATTTAAGAGCCTGTTGAAGGAGGCCAATGACACGCATCGGACCATTGCCTTGGACTCTCCGGTTGAATTAAATAA
>CAZQOH010000553.1:0-1657 GCA_964594355.1 uncultured Desulfobacterales bacterium | reverse complement strand
AATTCATATAGTTAACTTGCTTTTCAAAAAAGTTAACCGGACAGCAGTGACATTACTTCGTGGATTAGCACCTATGATATTGCTGAAAGTTTATTTAAAACTAAATCTTTAATTTTAGGAATATCAGTTCCTGATGAGTTAAAACTTTTTGTAGATGAAGCTCGTAAATGCCTCGCTTTTCAACAATATAATGCTGTTTATTCTCTGTGTAGAACCATGTTAGAAACAGCCATGTGTGATATTTGCATAAGAATGGGTCAAATTAAAAAACCGAGAAAGAATAGTCGTAAATTTTTCAAAGACTATCCACCCCGCAAAATGATTAATTGGGTTTCAACAAAAAGATTGCGCGACGATATACATGATTTTTATACGGCCTTAAGTTCTTTAATTCATGGATATAAAACAATTAAAAAAACCGAATCAATAGAAACTCTGAAAAAAACAATCGGAATTATTCAAAAAATATACGATGATAACCAAAACAAATTTATTGATTGAATTGTCAGAGGGAGGACGTGATATATTGGAGGAAATGTTGTGGAAGATACTGCTGCCGCTGTAGTTTTCTTTTTATTTCTTTTATTCTTGCTTTTTAGTTGGTTAGAAGACAGGAAACAATTGCCGTCAAAAGAAGAACAAGAAAAAACAAGAAAAAGACGGGAAGAAGAGAGAGAACAAATGAGGGAACATACGGAGTGGCTAAATAATTTGGACGATGATAGAACCACTGTATATTTTTCTGATAGACACGGGATATGGTATAGATATGGTATTCAAAATGCGGAAGACTACCAGCACATAACAGACTATATTAAAGGTAAAATAGACAAAGACGAGTTTGAAAAGAAAAATGAGGAAGTCCTTAAGTCCGAAAGAGTAAGGTTAAATAAAAGAAAATTGGACATTTTAGAAAAGGAAAGGAAAAAGGGATATCTAAAAGAAGACATGGAGTGGGAAATTAAAGAAATGGAGGGAAATATTGAAGAAATAGAGGGAAATATTGATAACATTAGAAAAGAGTACGAGAAAAAACTTCATAATATTGACAAAAAAACCGAGGATAATGATAGGTAATTTAATCCTCCATACACTAAGTTACAGGTTTGAATTGTAGTCGAAAAATCCCATATCCTTGCGGTCTGGCATCTATAAACTAAATTCACGATACCTGCCTTCCATCAAGCACCCAAGCCATTCCTTAATCGTTTGCGATTGGGAAACCAAATCTTGTATAAAGCTAATCTGAAGCTTGTTGAAGAATGCCCAAAAATAATCATTTTAAAATCGGTCTTATCTGCTGAGACTTAGAGGGTAACAGGGTTTGACAGGCGTAAGTTCTAAATTATGGACCCCGCGTTTAGTAACGAATTTCAAATAATATCTGCTGGATCTGCGGATGGGAAACCGTGTTCGGGGATAAACGGGAGGGTCGGAGTTGGTAGTTTATGTTCCTTTTTTTGACCGGTGGTGATATAATATTAGCACAGGAAAGTTGTTAGGTTTAAGTGCTCGGGGAAATTAAGGGGTAGGGTTAGTGGAAAATAATCTTGAAAAACGAGAATATCCGAGAATTGTTTGTCCGATGTAAACATAAATAAACTAACAGTAGTGTCCGGCTAACTATCGAATAATTTCAACTGGATATGTCCACTAG
>CAZQOH010000552.1:0-1660 GCA_964594355.1 uncultured Desulfobacterales bacterium | reverse complement strand
AATTAATGTTTATTTTGATCCATTCCAAAACACGCGATTCATTCATGAACCTGTAAATTTACGGTGCTACAACCTCAAAAATGGTCGATGTCCGTTTCTCATCAAAAAGTTGGCGGAGTAATCACCCAGATCGCTTTAACATCCACATTTCCGATAGCTTCCCATTGATGAGGAATTGAACAGTCATAAGAAATGCTGTCTCCTGGTTCCAAAATAATCTCCTCATCACCAAAGGTCCCTTTAAATGTTCCTTTCAGGACGATCCCGCATTCTTCGCCCTCATGAACATAAGGTTCTTCCACTTTTACACCAACAGGATAGTTGAGGATTATGAATTCAATCTGACGCTGGAGGTCCGGACATAACATTTCGTAAGATGCGCCCCAGGGTGTTAATAATTTTTTCCGACCCTCCTTACGGACTATTTCAATTCTCTTTGATTTATTATTACTTATCCTATTCTGATTGTTTAGATGGTTATTTTCTTTTGAGTTTTTACTTTCCTGTAACAGATCGGAAATAGTTATATCCAGGGCATCGGCGATACCCTGAAGTTTTGTGACTGTCGGCACCGAAATACTGCGCTCGACCTGACTCAACTGGCTCTTGGAGACCTTTGAGCGCTGGGATAGTTCATGCTGGGTCATTCCCTTCTGGATTCTGAGGATTTTAATTTTTTTTCCAAGGTTTTTCACGGTATTGTCTTTCTTGATGGGTGATTTCTATATATTAGAATTATTACGTTAAAACGTTTTATATCCTATATAACGTATTATTTTGTACCTTGTCAAGCTTTTTTTTAATTACTCATCTACTTATTTTCACCTTTGTGTATTATCTATATTTTTATCGGAATATCTTCGTAGCATCTTAGCAGATAATAACAGAGTAAATATCCTGGCCCAGAGGGTCAGGCTTTGGGTTACCCCTGGAAGGGGATGTTTTACTGTTGAACGGATTAAATCCGAAATTCGAATATCGAAATCCGAAACAAATCTTAAATTCTAATGCTCAAATGCTCAAAACAATCAAGAAAATATTCATTTCATAACGGTGAATTTATTTTGAACATTAGAATTTTGGTCATTAGAGTTTGTTTCGTATTTCGGATTTCGTGCTTCTAATTTTGTATCAATTTATTTCGGCAGAGCCATAGGCCTCTGACCTGGCCCAAAGGACCAGGTTTTTCAGGGCAAAATAAAATGGTCACAGAGCGAATAAATTGTACTTTTTACTAAACCATCAAATACTTCTTGACATATTTAGTTGAATTAGCTATTGATTCTTATTGAAAAATGGCGAATATAAATAGTATTTAAATCTTCTGACTTCGGCCAGATAGCCTCCCAAAGCCTGGCCAATCCTAAGTTGAATGGAATTGTGAATTGGTTGAAAAGTTACAAGCCATCGGTTTTGATTTCTATATAACCTATGATGATATTGCTTACAAATCCGAACCGATGTTTTTTCCCCAGGTCTTGCACAAACTCTTCTTCCCACGCTTAAAGCGGCCGGCAGACACCTTCACCATTCCATGGGTGTATAAGCGACTAGGCAGCGCCAATAGCATAACTAACAGGATAAATACTCTTCCTGTTTTATAATAACTTGTATTTGTCATTGGGATCAAATACAAAATACTAACCATTGAAGCACAAGG
>CAZQOH010000551.1:0-1671 GCA_964594355.1 uncultured Desulfobacterales bacterium | reverse complement strand
TCAGACGCTGCATACATTCTTTGAAACGGAACGTTATTTTGACAAACACTATAAAGGTTTTTCCTGATTTTTGATACCATTTTACATTACAAATAAACCCTCTGCCTTGACTTGAGTCAAAAAAGGATGATAATTATGAAAAAAAAGAAAAATTATGAAAAAAATTCTTGATATAATATCAAATACACCCCTTTTTAAAGGTCTTCCTGAAAATCAAATCGAAGATATCGGGCGGATTGCCATAACAAAGCATCTCAATAAGGGTGAAATCATCTTTTTAGAAGGAGATGATGGAAACGGATTTTATATAATTGCAGAAGGCAAGGTTAAAATCTATAAAATCTCCATAGACGGTAAAGAACAGATTCTACACATTTTCGGTCCGAAAGAACCCATCGGTGAAGTACCGGTCTTTACCGACCGGCCATTTCCGGCAAATGCCGAAGTCCTTGCAAAAAGCCGTCTTATTTTTTTTCCTAAAACAGCATTTGTGAATCTGATATCAAACAATCCCTCTCTTGCACTTAACATGCTTGCTGTCTTGTCCAAGCGGTTGCGTCAGTTTACGGTTCAAGTAGAAAATCTTTCCCTTAAAGAGGTCCCGGGCCGTCTCGCGTCATATCTTATATATGTAGCAAATGAACAAGGTAAAAAGGATTTAATTACTTTAACTATTTCAAAGGGGCAGCTTGCAAGTCTTTTAGGAACAATTCCGGAAACCTTATCACGAATTTTCGCAAAGATGAGCAGTCAGGACTTGATCGAAGTAAGTGGCCGGCAAATAAAGCTTTTGGATCGCAACGGTCTGGAAGATCTATCAAAACATGGAAGATAGTGTCAATTTAGCCTTATAAAATAATCATCCACAAAACTGTTTCGTGAATAGATCAAAATCATTACTTGTAATAATTTCGGCAAACCTTTCACCGTGTTTGCTCTTTTCTTTGTATAATTCAACAGATCTTTTAACAATCGCAAGAACTTCATCCTCGTTGAAAATACTATCAAGTTCTTTTGCAAGTCTAGGATGCCTGCCAAGTTTTCCGCCAAGCTGAACCCTGAAACCCTTGCATTTTGTTGCTATCGTTCCGGATGGGCAGACATTAATACACTTGCCGCATTTCAGACACCTGTCATGATCGATCTTAGGTATCTTTGTTGTTGCGTCAACGGAAATGCAGTTTTCAATGCACGCCTCAACACAAGCTTCGCAGAGGGTACATTCTTCATCCATAAGCATCGGTATAACAGCCCCAATGATCCCGATATCTTTGATCTGCGGCTGAGAACAGGCATTGGGACATTCTGCTAAGGTAACTTTAAATTCATGATGATATTTAAGATCACTTTTAACCCTTTGTTTTAAAAAATCTAAAAGATCTTCCTTTTTAAGTAGCTTTTCTATCTTTTTAAACAAACCGTCAGCGCTGTTCGCCTGATTAGGGCATCCACTCGATCCAAAACAGGTATCGACTCTATATCCTTTGATTTCAGAGCCCATTTTCGTCAAAAACCGTGCCTGGGTTGCCTTAACATCAGTAAGTGATACTACGATTTTTCCTGCCGCTGTTGCTTCATTTTCAACACGTGATCGAACCTTCTTTCTGACAAAAAAAGGAACTTTATTAACTGCCGCCTCAGCCCCTGATGTCCATTTCATATTTCTTTGCT
>CAZQOH010000550.1:0-1673 GCA_964594355.1 uncultured Desulfobacterales bacterium | reverse complement strand
GATAAAAATTGAAGCTGTTTGAGTCCCGAGCGTAGCGAGGTCGAGTTCTTTAATTATAATCATAATAACATAACAAAAATCGAGCCAAAAGTCAATTTCTTAATCTACCGCACCACAGAGATCAAATTTAACAATAAATTTCTTTACACAGGTTGATACCGGCAACCGCATCCTCGGCATAATAATCGGCTCCCGCAAATTGTCTGACCTGTTCGTTAACAGGCGCGCCACCAACGATAATCTTCACTTGTTCTCTGAGCCCGGCGGTATGTATTGTGTCAACCGCATTTGCACAAAATTTTTAGAGGGATTTTGCCATTAAAAATTTAACATCCTTTGAAGCTTGCTAGTTCTAATTGTTTTCAGAAGGCTAAAATATTACGCTTAATGTATTTTTAGAAGATATTCTTGACATTAAGATGAATATTTATTTATTTTATTTTTAATAGTCCAGCAAATGCTATTTTTTATATTATATCCTATCAGGCGAAATAGAGGAGAGATAGTAATTACTCAAGTTTTGCACTCCTATAACTGTGCGGGCTAACTGCCAAATACGATTTATAGGTATAATTTAAAGTGAATTTTAGCTTAAATTCCCGAAAATGTGAGAAATGTTCTTGACAAAAACGAAAGAAAAAAGAAGACAGCTGAGAGTCAAACCTGACAAGAAAGAGCCAATAAGGATTGATATTAATGGAGAAAACTTTATTGAAATTTTACATGTTTACGACATCAGTTCAGGTGGAGCTTGTATTATTGTACCTCATATGTTTGAAAACTGTAAAATTAATAAAAATATATCGGTAGTGCTGACTCTGCCTGAGCCGGTGAAAGAAAGCATTCTGGTCTTGGGAAAAATTAAGCATACTATTCGGCACAAATTCGGGATTTCCTTTTTTGATCTAAGCAGGAAAAATAAAAAGAAAATTAGGGACTACATATCTTCCAGATTAGAGGGCTATCCTTTTTTTACAAAATTAATGTACAATTTAAGGATAATTTAATCATTTTTCCCCTGCTCAACCATTTCCCACTCAACTATTTGACGATATCTGTAATTAAGTGTGGGGAAATAGGGAACGTAATTGACTGAGTTGAATTATTTGTTAGCTGGTTGCATAATTATTTTTCTGCTCCTGCCTCGGCGGGGCCATCCTCCCTCGAATCGCAGACACTTCATTTCGCCGGCTGCCGGAAGTCAATTCTTCAATTGAGACCTTTTCCCTAAAGCCTCCCGTTTTCCCGTTTGCAGACCGCATTCTGCAAAATGCTTCCTCAGGAACCGGAAGCTCAAAAGACGAAGGATCGATTCGGGGAGGATTGGGCAACCTACTCGACGGAGACTAATAGTTTCAATGAAAAGAAATGCGTCTGAGGAGGATCAAGAATGAATAATATAAGAATATTGTTTGAGAGATCGATTAGTCGGACTCCTGAAAAAGTGTTCTTAATTTTTAAAGATCAGGAAGACACTTACGAAAGCTTCCTTAAAACCGTGAATAAGATTGCCAATGGATACCTCTCGATAGGCGTCAAAAAGGGGGACAAGATTGCTATCTTGCTGCCAAATTGTCTGGAATTTCCACGCTGCTGGCTGGCTGCCAATATGATCGGCGCCGTTATGGTCCCGGTTAACGGCCGTTTTGTGGATAAAGAAGCTCAATATGTTC
>CAZQOH010000549.1:0-1682 GCA_964594355.1 uncultured Desulfobacterales bacterium | reverse complement strand
AACCTCGTTTTATCAGCATATTTTCATAAATGAAAACTAAGGATTTCTCCACTAGAGCAGGAAAATACATCACTCAGCCGGCTGGCTACAAGGCATTTATCCCCGCTCCTCTACCACCAGACCCCCCTATTGCCTGGGATGAGGAGCTCCAGGGCCTTCTTTCAAAAGCAGATATGGCTTTGGGTCGGCTTGATGGTATTGCAACAATCCTTCCCAACCCCGATCTGTTTGTAGCGATGTATATCCGAAAGGAAGCAGTTCTGAGTTCCCAGATTGAAGGAACACGAGCTACATTGATAGATATTCTGGATTATGAAACTACAGGGGAGATGACCAAAGATGTTGATGAAGTAATTAATTATGTACGAGCAATGAACAAAGGTCTGGAGCGGTTAACAAGCTTATCTCTTTCCCTTCGTCTCATCAGAGAAATCCACGAAGAATTGTTAAAGGGAGTCCGCGGTGAGCACAGGGCACCCGGAGAGTTCCGTACCAGTCAGAATTGGATTGGGGCACTCGGCTCTACCATAAATAATGCCGTTTTTATTCCGCCTCCCCCCCATGAAATGCAGACAGCCCTCGGCGATTTGGAAAAATTTATTCACAGGGAAGACAATTTGCCGGCCCTGGTTAAAAATGCACTCATCCATGGCCAATTTGAGACAATCCATCCCTTCCTGGATGGAAATGGAAGAGTGGGACGTCTCTTAATTACCTTTATTTTAGTGCATGGTGATATTTTAAAAAGACCCTTGCTTTACCTATCTTACTATTTTAAGCAAAATCGGCAGGAGTATTATGAACGACTGAACAATGTTAGAACCAGGGGAGATTGGGAGGTTTGGCTTAAATTCTTTCTTAAAGGGGTATGCGAAGTATCCGAACAGGCAACGGAAACAGCTCAAAACATCATTGCCTTGCAAGAGCGAGATAAAGCACAGTGTGTTAATAACCCCCATGGCTTAAAATTAATGGATCACCTTTTTATGAATCCTTTGGTTACCATTCATGAAATTCGGAGGGTGATAGGAATTTCTCATGCCACGGCCGGTCGTTTGGTAAAGCAAATGATAAAAATTGGCATACTTGATGAAATAACAGGTTATGCTCGAAACCGGAAATTTTTATACAAAGATTACTTCAATTTGCAAAAAACTCGTTGAAGAATGGTGGCTTTCCTTGACTTAAACAGGCAAACATATATACATAATTACATTAAATAATATGTAATATCAATATATTGATGACATTATTTACTTTTTTATGGACGTCCCGGAACACTTAAGAGTTAAAGGTAGACCTCAAAAAAAATTCTCGACAAATTAGACAAATACTGAGCTCCACGGCTATTGGCGGTGAAAAAATCGCAAAAGAAAATCAATATTTACTTCTTGACGATATAAACTTATAAACTGAGGAACATACCCTAAGCTACCTTTAATGGACAAATTAAGCAAAGAAAAGCGAAGCTGGAACATGTCAAGAATCAGAGGCAAGGATACAAAACCAGAAGTTATCGTTCGTTCCATGCTTCATAGAATGGGATACAGATTTCGTATTCATGTCAAGAGGCTGCCCGGCTGTCCAGATATTGTTTTACCTAAGTACAGGGCAGTGATTTTTGTTCATGTGGATATTCCGCTTGATTTCGGCCACCCATTCCGCTCCATTCCGGCCACCCA
>CAZQOH010000548.1:0-1682 GCA_964594355.1 uncultured Desulfobacterales bacterium | reverse complement strand
CAGCTTGTAGTGTAATTAATCTCTGAGTTGAGACATTTTCTCAGAAACGCGCCGAGAGGTTGTTGAACCAATTATTACAAACAAATTAGTGATCATTATATCTGGAATTCTCATTCTATTTGGTCTTTATCTTTCAAGCATTTATAACTATCTCCTTTTCCACAGTATCGCTGAAATATTCAGCATTATCATTGCCTGCAGCATTTTTATAATTGCCTGGAATTCAAGAAGATTTCTTGACAGCAATTATCTTCTTTTTCTTGGTATTGCCTATCTATTCATCGCTGTTTTGGATCTGCTTCACACATTAAGCTACACGGGAATGGGGATATTTAAGGGATACGGTACTAACTTGCCGACTCAACTCTGGATTGCTGCCCGATTTATGGAAAGCCTCTCTCTTCTTATAGCTCCTTTATTCTTTGAGCGAGCGATAAGAATTCGTCTGATTTTTGCCATCTACATTGTTGCCTTTTTCTTTTTGGTGGGATCTGTTTTTTGGAACATTTTCCCATCATGTTTTGTTGAAGGGACAGGGTTGACTCTATTTAAAAAGAGCAGCGAGTATATCATATCTCTAATTCTCTTTGGATCTATTTTCCTGTTGTTTCAAAAGCGTAAAAGGCTTGAGACGGGCGTATTCCGATTGATAGTCGCATCTATCCTGGTAACCGTAGGCTCAGAATTTGCCCTTACATTTTATGTCCATGCCTATGGTTTTTCCAATCTAGTCGGTCACTATTTTAAAATCATCTCTTTTTACCTCATCTACAAAGCCATAATCGAGACAGGATTAGTAAAGCCTTATAGTCTACTATTTAGGAACTTATGGCAGAGTGAGGAGGCGCTGCGGGAGAGTGATGAACGCTATCGTGCTATCTTTAATCAGGCGGCGGACTCAATTTTGATCGTTGACGGAGAGACCGGAGCTCTTGTGGAGTTCAACGAAAATGCACATAAAAACCTCGGTTATACACGTGAGGAATTCGCAAAGATCAAAATACAAGACTTTGAAGTTGTTGAATCTGAAGAGGAAGTTGCAAGACATATCAGGAAGATCATCATTGAGGGGACCGACTCATTTGAAACGAAACAGAGGACAAAGGGAGGCGAGATACGAAATATCCATGTAAGCGCCAGGGCCATTTCTATTCAGGAAAAAATTTTCATCCAAAGCATATGGCGTGACATAACCGATCACAAGCAGGCCGAGGAAGCGCTGCTGGAGAGTGAAAAAAGGTATCGAGCAGTTTTAGAGACTGCAGCCGATCCCTTGATTGTTTATGATAATACGGGCAAAATGTTGTATATAAATCCAGCTTTCACCAGCACATTCGGATGGACTTTTGAAGAACTGTTTGACAAGAAGATTCCTTTTGTACCAGACGAATATTTGGATGAGGCTAACAGAGCAATCAAAAAGTGCTACTCCGACGGATACTATAGGTTTGAGACCCGCCGATACGACAAGAAGAAAAATATTCTTGATGTATCTCTAGGCGGCGCTATATGGCGCGACCCACAAGGTGAACTGCAAGGTATGGTAGTTAATCTCAAAGACATCACCGAGCGAAAGCAAACTGAAACACAAATCAAGGCATCACTAAAAGAGAAGGAAATACTTCTTCAAGAAATACATCACCGGGTCAAAAACAACATGCAGGTCATTTCCAGTCTTTTAA
>CAZQOH010000547.1:0-1683 GCA_964594355.1 uncultured Desulfobacterales bacterium | reverse complement strand
GATTGTGTTTTTTCGATTTTTTCGATCTGTGATACATAGTCAATTGCCTGATCGATATCATCAGGGATTCTCATCGATTTAACTTTCATCTTTTTTCTCCAATAATATGCTCACCGTACTAAATTCGTCTTCACTGATAAATTCAGATAGTTTCTCAAGCGATCGAATTGCCTCATTATGTGTGATTTTGTTTTTTTGAAACAATACGAATAAAATAATTCCCGGTAAAACAAAAGGAATGTCCGCTGCTTTTAGCTTACGCGTCAATTTCGAGTCATCCGTTGCAACGGCGTCGTATTTTTTTCCCGAAAAAAGTGAAATAAGGGCTGAATCTCCGTTCTCATACGATTGCCGAGAAGTTGCTATCAAAATCCTTTCATCTTGAATATTTTGTTCCACTATTGTTGCATCCGAACATTGATGCTGTTTGCCTGCATCAACGACCTCCATTTTTACAACGGCTGGTATGAAAATTCTAAAATGCCTGCATACAACATCCTTTAAGCCAGCCTTTGTGAGTCTTATGAGGCAATCTGAATCCATTAAAATAATCATGTAGTCCATTGTAATAACATGAATACGTTTTGTCAACATGAAAGATTGGAACGGGGGTCAAGTCGAAAGCGCCCCGCAAAATGGGAAACGAGCTAGGGTCGCATTTTAAATATTAATTATTGATCAAAGAAAACAAGCGGGACAAGGTAAGAAGGAGCAAATGATTTTTAACCAAAGATGTCTGGAGATTATCTAGCTGCAAACCATTGGGATAAGACGGGTGAATATCTTCATTATCATTACCCCAATCTTTTTTACCCATTCTGGCTCTAAGCTGTTTTGGGTAAAAAAGGGGTCAAATCTACGCTTGACTCTTGGGACGCAGATTAACGCAGATAAATACGGATTAAAGAAGAAGATCAGAAGTCAGAAAGCATAAGTTGAAAACGGTGGAAGGTGAGCCCTAATTAAATCCGCCTAAAAAGGGGGACAAATCTACTCTTGATTCATGTGAGAATGCTGGGATAAAAAGAGGCACGTGATCCGAAAAATTAAAATCGAAGATACTCACGCCCTAGGAAGAACGAACTAGGGTCGCATCCCAGTTAAATAAATCCTACGGAATTTAACTGGACAAGTCTTAATTATTTACTATTGCGTGAGGTTGTTAATATGTTCGCTTCAGTGCGCACTACTCCATAAGTATGAAATTCCTATTTTGTTGAGTTTCTCTTTTTACGGCGAACACTCTGCCTAATCGTTACGTTTATTCATTAATAATTGAAGCAACTGATGAACCTGACTATTTTGGATTTTATTCACCAGACTTAGAAGGATTTACTGGAATAGGCCACTCGGTCGAGGATTGCTTGTTTAAAGCGAAGTTGGGGATTAATGAACATATTGAATTACTCAAAGCGCAGCAGCTACCACTTCCTTATTAGGGGTCACCCTAAAGACTGGGCACCCATCAGTTCCGTTTTTTTGGTACAACAAGCCTTTAACGCCTGCTAACAGGTATCGCAAAGCCCCACTGTGTATTGCAGCAGGCCATTTTTACCCATTTCGGCTCTAAGCCGTTTTGGGTAAAACAATACAAGTGCCCCCGATTCTTTTTTTACTCATTTTGGCTCTAAGCTGTTTTGGGTAAAAACGTAGGTTCCATTGTGGATGCGATAGATCTTGTTT
>CAZQOH010000546.1:0-1688 GCA_964594355.1 uncultured Desulfobacterales bacterium | reverse complement strand
TTAAACTTGGAAACAACCCAGAATTGGAAGGCAAAGTAATCTCACAGCTAAATAAATATATAAATAGAATCAAAAATAATTTTGCTGATTATAAAAATTGCTATGAAAGAAACTTTATCCAGAAAAGGAAACTAAGCTTAATCGGTACACCTGTTAAGATAAAAATTGTGAAAGATGTTTTAGGGGTTGTTGTAGTTGGTGCCTACTCAAGATTGGCCAAGCAAAGTATCATGAAACTGAAAAACGAAAACCCGAAAATCAAAGTCATTCAATTGAGCAACAAACTTAACCTAAACAAACTAAAATAGCCAACATGAAATTAACTATTCACAGAGGAACTCACGAAATAGGAGGAACATGCATTGAGCTCCAATCCCAAAACTCAAGAATACTGATCGACTTTGGTATGCCACTCGTGGATGAAAACAGAGAACAATTTGACTCCAGCAGAATCACAAATAAAACAGAAGAAGAACTGATCAAAACCGGAATATTGCACCCCTTAGAAGGGATCTACAAACATGAGAAGTCGAAACTTGATGCAATACTATTAAGCCATCCACACCAAGATCATTATGGTCTGTTATCATACATAAACCCCAATATCCCAATATATCTAAGCAAAGGGTGTAAAAAGCTAATAGAGATCTCTCATTTCTTCGGACAGACCAATTGTGATTTGAAGAATACAAAAATCTTGAAACCTTGGAAGAAAATTAAGGCAGGGGACTTTACAATAACACCTTATCTGGTTGATCATTCAGGATTTGATTCCCTATCTTTCCTAATAAAAGCTGAAGACAAAAAAATATTTTATACCGGAGACTTCAGAGGCCACGGAAGAAAAGCCAAACTGTATGAAGATATAATCAAACACCCGCCAAAAAATATTGATTATCTGATACTTGAAGGCACTATGATAAAAAGGGAGAAAGGAAAATACACAACAGAACAAGACATCGAGAATGAGCTAACAAGACAATTTGCAGAAAACAAAATGATCTTTATTGCATGCTCATCACAAAACATAGATCGCATAGTGTCTATATATAAAGCGTGCAATAAATCTGGGCGAATTTTCTTAATAGACCCATACACAGCAAACATTCTGGACCAACTGAAAGAAATCGCCCCAAACATACCCCAATACAACTGGGGCAAAAACATTAAAATATTCTTTGCACCTAACACATACACAAAAAAAATGGCAAAAAACAGTAGCCTATACAAATACAAATCAGCAAAAATGAAATATGATGAAATAATCGAATTCAAAAACAAGCTTGTAATAAAAGATAATTTTCTTACAAGAAACATTTTTTCAAGAAAGAAGGAAATAGCAGGATCAACGTTCATCTATTCAATGTGGGAAGGCTACTTGGCAGACGTAAAACCTTTCTGGGAAAAACACAACATACCAATAATAAAAATCCATACAAGCGGACACGCATACATCGAAGAACTAAAAAATTATGTGAAAGCCATTGAACCAAAAACAATAATTCCAAACCATACATTCCACCCAAAGGAATTTAGCAATCTTTTTAACAATAAAGTAATCCAGTTGAAAGACAAGCAGACTATTAGCCTATAACTCTTAAAATTCCATTTGATGAACAATTAGGTCACCCATTTAGTTTCGCTAACATAAAATTGACCCACTTACAGGACAAACGACAACCGAAAAT
>CAZQOH010000545.1:0-1688 GCA_964594355.1 uncultured Desulfobacterales bacterium | reverse complement strand
AATCAATCTGTTAGCCGTTTCGCACCAATTAAGGGGTGCGAAACTTGAGTTATTAAATAAAAGCTCTACGCGTGTTATTGCTGCCAAAAACATGATGAGGTGCCATATTGGTCTTTCTTCTTTGGATAATGCCGTTATACAATACGAGGAATGGATGTCAAGTGGTCAATTTCCTCCGGAAGATCTGGGAAAAATAGGTTCTTTTCTTCAAAAAATTCTTGATAAAGAGGGGATTGACAGGATTCTTCAAATACCGGAAAGAGCATCTGATAAAAATGAATATGAGATGGATGAAGAAGAATTTATGGATATCTTATCCATTGTAATACCTTTGAATAGGGAACAACAGAAAGAAGAGGACATTAATCTTGATGTCAGTTTTCAGAAAGGAAATATTATCAGTGTGATTGTACCGGGTATAATGGTGGCCATGGTTGATGTTTTTGAAGTGGGATCAACGCTACAAGATGTAAAGATTTATTCAACTGCTGTCGTGTTTAAGGATTCGTGTGTCATTTCTGAAAAAAGGAAGATCGAATCAGGCCCTAAAAAAGGGGATTACACCTTGGTAATGAAAATACTAAATGAATAAATTAGAAAAAAAGCAAAGCTTGGACCATCCTGTCCTACAGTATGGTCTCAACTCATTAATCAAAAAGGAGTAAAATATTATGTCCAGAGATCGAGTGTCGGTTAAAATCCAGCTGGAAACCGGGTCTGAAGAAGCATATTTTATGGAACAGGAGCAAAAACAAATTAAAGAACTAAGGGAAACGGCGTTAAAAAAAGCAAGCGGAACATACCGGGACGAACACAATTACCATTGCTTTCGCTGTGGAACCAAGAGCTTGGTTCAAGTAGACAGGGGAGACATTAAAATCGATATTTGTGTAAATGAAAATTGCGGCGCTGTTCACCTTGACCCTGGTGAGCTGGAAGAAATTTTAAAAAATGAAAAAGTTATTCTTGGAATAAGAAAATCTGTTCTTTCTATATTTAAATAATTGTAAACTTGTCTTTGGTTTGATAGGAGAGCGGGAATACTTGAAGTATTGTAACCATTCAGGGGTTCAAGGTTCAGCGTTCAAAGGTTATCGTTTTGACGAAATTCTCTACATTTTCACTATAATACTGTCATAGTGCATAAATCAAGACCTTTGGTTTATTTTTAAAGCGCGCAATTTTTTACTCTTAACGTTCATGCAATCCGAACTGAAACCCCGGATTTTGGATCGATACACTTTCTTCTCCGGCATTGGAGCCAGCTCGTGTAGAAAACCAACCCTGAACCTCTGAACGGTGAACGGTTATGAAGATAGAGGATATCAACGTTTAATCTTTTAGAAACATATTAAATATGAAAAATAAGGCGGCAAGACAAAAGAATAAAATGAATAAAGGCATTGTCGCAATATAGTTTGCTGCTCCTTTTACGTAAAGCACGGAAATACTATCAATCCAGTTAAAGCTTTCTTCGCCAAAAACATCCATAAGATTTAGGCTTTTCCAACCACTTTCTTGTTTCATAAATGTTCCAAGACCTTGAAAGCCAATCAAAAGAGCACCACCGATTAACGAAATCAATCCAAGAATATTTAATTTAGTCATACCTCACCTCACGCCCATCACCATCTGAGACCTTTGCAAAACGCCCCCTTTTGCCCAAATAGCGCTGTCGCTTCACTAAA
>CAZQOH010000544.1:0-1707 GCA_964594355.1 uncultured Desulfobacterales bacterium | reverse complement strand
GCTAATTATATCGTTACCGGCGATAAAGACTTACTTGTTTTGAAAGAGTTTCAAGGTATTCCGATTTTGAACCCAAGGGCATTCTCTAACCTTCTTCATAGCGAAGAAGAATAAACAGAGCATCCAACCATGGCATGAACGCTGACTGAGATTTCGCTGCGCTTCATCTCAGCAGGTTATGCCCACGTTATGTGTAAAAACCAACATAGGATCCATTATGTTTCAGGAACTGAAAGAAATAAATTTACGTCCCGCACCTTTTCAATTTTATACAGCGGATGAGCTGTGGACAAATGAGCATACATCGAAGCAGATGCTTGAATACCACTTAAATGAATCAATTGATATGTCGTCCAGAAACAAGAGTTTTATTGAACTTTCACTAGAATGGATTGTTTCCCGATTTGGAGTGGACGAAAGCACTGAAATTGCAGATTTCGGCTGTGGCCCGGGTTTGTATACAACGAGACTGGCAGAACAAGGTGCAAATGTTACAGGTATTGATTTCTCAGAAAATTCTATAAGGTATGCAAAACAGACAGCTGATCAAAAGGGCCTTAAAATCAATTACGTTCTGACGAACTATTTGGATTTTGATACGAAAGATAAATTCGATCTCATCACAATGATAATGTGTGATTTTTGCGCTTTAAATCCGAATCAAAGAAAAATAATGCTCTCAAAGTTCCGTTCACTTTTAAAACCGGAAGGTTCTTTACTGCTCGATGTATATTCTTTGAACGGGTTTAATCAAAAAGAAGAATCTGCAACCTACGAACTCAATCAGTTAAATCGTTTCTGGTCGCCTGATGATTATTATTGTTTTGTAAATACTTTCAAATATGACAAAGAGCAGGTGGTCCTTGATAAATATACTATTATCGAAGAAACACGAAAGCGTGTGGTCTACAACTGGCTACAGTATTTCAGCGAAGATTCATTGAGAACAGAATTTGAAGAAAACGGTTTTAAGGTTGAAAACGTATACTCAGACGTTACAGGCAAATCCCTAACTCCAGATTCAACAGAACTTGCTATCGTTGCAGGGAAATAAAAAACACATAACCCGGCGCTGCACTCGGACGCAAAGGGTTCCGGGCGCTACGCTCCCTCCGCCCTTTACGCCGGTGAGCTTGTCGTTATCTTATAAAATAAAATGATTTCACGCTGGAAAATATTGGCAACTGCAAACAAAGAATTGGGAGCAGAAAAGCAAGGTTCTTTGGTTTGAAAGAAGAGGACCAGTTGGAAATAGCGTAAAATTAATAGATTAGGAATGTAAATAAAACAAAAAATGAATAACCGAGTAAGCATTGAGAAGGAAAATGATATTATAGGAAAAAAAATAGATTTTAATGGTGAATTGTCCAATGAATATGATGACACTGTACATAAAATAATACCTGCTTATCATTCTATGTATGAGTTAACTCAACACCTCCTAAGGGATAAATTGGACAAAGAGGCAAAAATATTAGTGGCAGGTGCCGGAACAGGAAAAGAGATAATTGACTGTTCACAGAATAATCCCCACTGGTCTTTTACCGGTTTTGATCCAGCAGAACCGATGCTTTCAATAGCCAGAAAAAAAGTGGCAGCCGCTTCTTTGGAGAACAGAATATCTCTTGTCCGGGGTCTAATTAATGATGTAGTGTCAGTAGTGTCCGGCTAACTATCGAATAATTTCAACTGGATATGTCCACTAGT
>CAZQOH010000543.1:0-1708 GCA_964594355.1 uncultured Desulfobacterales bacterium | reverse complement strand
TCTTCTTCTCATGACCTTTGATTCAAAAAAAGACAACTGCAGTTTTTAGGTATATAAATTTATTTTCATTCTTCCGGATCTGATTCCGGCCGGTGAAACCGTGATAGATTTGAGCGGTAAAGCCGGGAAGCAGCCGTCAGAGGCTACCGTTATTCGTGGCCAGATTGTTAGACCACAGCATGTTTCTGCCATACCACAGGCATTGATGATCGATGTTAAAAATATTACCGGGAAAAAGACTTTGCTTTTGAACAAGGATGCTATTAAAATCGGCCGCGGCGTTCATAATGATATTGACATTGCCCAGAATTCAATATCGGGTTCACATGCAGTTATTCAATACAAAGATGGTTCCTTCTACCTCGAGGATCAGCGCAGCAAAAATAAAACCTTTCTCAACGGCGCGGAAATTACACCCCATACGCTGATGAAGCTCAAAAGTGGCGATGAGATTGTTTTTGATATTTACAAATTCATATTTCTTTTGGAACAGCAGACACCGTCCGGCGATACAAACGAGAGTTGGTAAATAACGCTAGCCTTATTTCCCGCCCACCTGGATTTCACGCCATATGCCAAAACAGGCCTGAATTTTTAAAAAAAACGGCAAATTATTATCACAATATTTAAGGTTATGGGATTCGCATCCTTAAGCTATACACCTGGAATTATTTAATTTGCTTAATTTTATCAAACAGTAAGTTCAACCTTGCATGATTTTTGCATCTCATTGATTCCATCAGTAATTGTGGCATGGGCCGAAAGGTCAAAATTTAATATTAGGGATATATTTATGGGTAACGAAATGACAGCGGAATTAGAGCGGTTAAAAAAGGATTTCCTTGAAGCCGAACGAATTTGCCGCAATGAGAAGGAATGTCTTGTAAAAGTCATTAATACTTTTGGGAACGTGATGGCTATGCATGGGGAGTTTGCTGAAGAGCATCATGCCGTCAAAAAGATGATAAAGGCCGGCGAAACGTTGCCGGCAAATCTGATTGAAAAGGAAATCAGTAATCTTAAAGCTAAAATTTTTGCCCTAGAGACTGAAAAAGGGTTTGATGAAAGCAGCCTGGAGCAATTGAATGAATTAAACGAACGCCTTCTAGAGACCTGTAGGATAGTAAAAAGAGTTGTATATGCTCTGCTTGATGATTTTTACCCGCTAACCACTGAATTGAAAGCCCAAGCTGATGCTATTCGAATCGACTGCCATGCAGAGGTGGCCCAGATTGAGCTGGAAGGTGCCACTACGGATTACTTGAGTTTTATTAATGGGCTAAAGGACAAGATTGCAAAAGATTTTAAATATATAAACAACACCTTTATTATGTTTTTGGGACAAGTCAAGCAGCTTGAAGCGGATTTGACAGGCGAATTTGATGGAGATGTCAGGCAAAAAGATTTTGAGCAGTTTGAAATGAAGGTCAATAGTGAAGTGGGCTTAATCGCAGATTCATTTAATATCTATGATTCTATCGATGAAGTAAAGAGTGCTGTTGTTGAAAAACTAAAGAAAATAAAAAGTTTTTTGTCGAAAAGGAAAAAAGAAGAAATTAAGAGGTTGCAGAAAGCCAAGAAAAATATCAGTAGACTCAAAAAGAGAATCGTTGAAGCGGAACTAGGCGCTAAAGAAATGACTAAAAAGGCCAAACTTTTTCAAGAAGCTGCCGTAAAAGACGGACTCACCGGTCTATATAATCGTAAA
>CAZQOH010000542.1:0-1723 GCA_964594355.1 uncultured Desulfobacterales bacterium | reverse complement strand
GTTGTCTTAAATTAAATCAAATTAGATTATAGATGGCCGAAAGTCATGTATTATAATATTGTAATACTGCTTCGATCTTAATCACATCCCAATATATGGACAAGAACTGTTTTAGCTTTGATGCTACATTTCTTGCCTATATGAATATTTTTAAATTCTATTAAGTTATACCAGATTTCATCCTTAAGGCTATCTATAGATTCTGGTTTATTTTGCCCTTAAAAACCTGGTCCTTTGGGCCAGGTCAGAGGCCTATGGCTCTGCCGAAATAAATTGATACAAAATTAGAAGCACGAAATCCGAAATACGAAACAAACTCTAATGACCAAAATTCTAATGTTCAAAATAAATTCACCGTTATGAAATGAATATTTTCTTGATTGTTTTGAGCATTTGAGCATTCGAATTTAAGATTTGTTTCGGATTTCGATATTCGAATTTCGGATTTAACCCGTTCAACAGTAAAACATCCCCTTCCAGGGGTAATCCAAAGCCTGACCCTCTGGGCCAGGATATTTACTTCTTACTGCCCGGTATCGGATCTCCGGAATCACGTTCAGCAACAGCTTGTTTAAAACCAACTTCCTCGACCCGTTGCTTAAACCAAACCCCTTCAGGACTATGCCTGGTTATGCCATCAAATAGGGTTGCTATTAACTGGGTATTCGCTAAACCCATATTTTCATAAGCTTGATTGACTATCATTTTCATCATCATGAGTTGATTCTTTGGTACGCCTTTTATCCGATTCGTCAACTGATTAACTGTTTCATCAAGTTCTTCTAGTGGCACCGATTGATAAATAAGCCCTATTTCCTTCGCTTTTGTCCCAGATATTAGATCTCCTGTAAATAGCATTCGCTTAGCTTTTTCCGCACCTAAGCGGTACACCCACATTGCTGTCGTCGGGCAACCCCAGACCCGTGAAGGTGGATAACCAATACGAGCTTTTTCGTTCATAATTACAATATCGCAACATAAAGCAATATCACTGCCACCAGCAACCGCATCACCGTGGATGCGACCGATGACTGGTTTATGGCACCGCCAGATAGACATGAAGTTTTGTGTACAACGACTCATAAAACTATAATCAATCATTGGGTCCCACGGCATATCTTGGATAGCTGGATTGGTTCCAGTAGTTTCAGCAAAAGCCTTTAAATCATACCCGCCGCAAAAACCGCGTCCGGCGCCTGTCAGCACAACCACATGAACAGAATCATCATTATTGGCATAACTAAAAGCCGTGGCTATATCTTCCGGCATGGTTTCACTGATTGCATTAAAACGTTCAGGGCGATTTAATGTAATCGTGGCAACTCGATCCTTCGATTCATACAAAACGGTACCAAAATTCATAATCGGTTTTCTCCTTTGAGGTAATGTAGAGCCAAACAATTACTATTAAGAATTAATTCTGTATATCTCAATAAAATATCTGTGTCAAAGCTTGAAGGAGCTACAATAATTCACAATTCAGGCTTTGACACCATTGTCACTTCCCTTAATGCTCATTGTTAGCCATAAGACATTCACGTAAACAGATGACCCACTTCCTCTATTGAATCAATAATCCAATCTGTCTTCACGGTCTTTACAAGGTGTTTTTCAATTTCGAATGCGCCTGTTTTAAGTAATACCGACTTTATACCCACATTATTTGCCCCTTGAATATCCGTGGAAATACTATCGCCAACAATACAGACGCGTTCTTTTGGAA
>CAZQOH010000541.1:0-1730 GCA_964594355.1 uncultured Desulfobacterales bacterium | reverse complement strand
CCCCCTATCCCTCACCCATGCAAGGGGATTGCATGCAATATAAAGCGCTGGGCTAAGGCCCATACGGCCTTTAACGAAGCTTTTGGGCGGCGCTATGTATGGCTCATTTTACGTCATCTAAGCGTATCTGAGCCAATCTCAATAAGATATGGTTTGGTTTGCCGATAGACTGAAATCCAACAGTTTTAATTCGTTCGTTTCAAAAAAGTGACTTATTTCTCAGGAATCTAATCTGATGTACGTCCCCCAAAATGCCCAGAGATTGAATACAGCCACGGAAGACTGATTGATTCACCTTGACATGTAACGCAAAACAGGTTACATTACGAATATCAAGCTCAAAAGCAGAACAGCCCCACTCTATTCAGTAAAGGTGCGGATTTGTATTGGCGTGTTTTCTACCGGAAAAGGGTGCAAAAAAGAGTCATGAAAATGCCGCTTCAGGAACAAAAGCTTTTTGCCAACCTTGTCGAGGACTTGGAACGTAAGGGGCCAATCCGCTCCGAATGGCAGAATTTCAGCAAACTCAGCAAAAACGAGTATCATTGCCACCTGTCCTATTCCTGGGTGGCCTGCTGGCGGGCAGAGGAGAAATATTTGGAGATCGAGGTGTATTATGCAGGTAGTCGTGAAAAAGCCCCATATTAGGATGGAAGGGGAAATTACCCCTGAACTCATAAGGTATGTGCAGGAGAAGTTCGGTGAAATTGAGGTTATTGAAGACGAAGATGAAAAGTTGGTGGAAGTCACCAAGAGTGACTGGTACCAAAACATTCGGAAGCAGATCACCCCAGGTGAAAACATGCGCATCTATCGGAAATTTCACAATTTCTCCCAGGAAGAACTAGGAAGGAAACTCGGTCATTTCACCCGGCAAAACATCTCCAATATGGAAAATGGTCATCGCTTTATCAGCAAGGCTGCTGCGAAAAGGCTGGCAGAGCTATTCGATGTCTCTGTGGAAAAGTTTTTGTAATATACGGCACCATTGAATGAAAATAAAGAAGATCGTCCCCAAAGACATATATAATGCCCGACAGGGCATTGGGAGGTTTTTCCTGATCGACCATCCCGATCAGGAAAAAAATAAGAAACCCTTCGCGACCTTAGCGCCTTGCGGTTCCATCACTCACCGAAAACCGTGTAATCCGTGTCCAAAATAATAATCGCTTAATGTTTTTGTGGTTTCTCTATTCTCTTTGCTCCACTTACCGGGTCATAGCCCGCAGGACGGCGACCGGTGCCATATGCCAATTATAAGAAACGCATAAAATCATGGCAGTAAAATACCTGGGCGCACCTCAAATATACTACTTTCGTTTCGTTGATAATAAGATACTCGTAAATCTAAGATTCTTAAAATACGTAGAAAAATCATACGAATTACGTATTGCTTGTAGGAATTATTCATTGTATAAGCACTCAAACTGTTTTTGGTTATCCGCATGCACCCCCACTTTATATCTGAACAACAAGCCCATTTTAATGAAAACTGATTACTCTATGCCCTTTGCTCTATGCATCCCCAATCGGTGTAACCGAGGGAGCGGAGCTATATTCAAAATTTAAATTTTCAATTTGAAGACATCCCCCAAATCCGACGCCCCCAAGAATTGACGATGAATGGTTAAATAGAAACGCAACAAAGCAACCCTGTCCCAAAAGAACACATGGTTATGATCTTGCAACAAAAAAGTGGAGTCGGGTTTAAGCCGCTTTTTTATTATCCC
>CAZQOH010000540.1:0-1740 GCA_964594355.1 uncultured Desulfobacterales bacterium | reverse complement strand
CTTAATCAAATGTCCCCAAATTGATTAGCTCGGAAGCTCAGACGCTGCATACATCCTTTGAAACGGAACGTTATTTTGACAAACACTATAAATAGTCATTAACGGGGATCTGATCACTTCAAATACAGGGGAGGATATTGTGGAAAATAAAAAAGTGGGAAAAGCATTGGTTCTTATCTTGCAATTTGTAATTTATTTGTTTTAGCCAACAGAGTATTTCTATGAACACCAAGTTTTTTTGCTGCCATTGTTTTATTTCCATTAACTAGCTCAAGCACTTCGTCAATGCGTTGTTTCTCAAAGGCATCTACGGCTTCTTTGAGAGTCATTTGGTTATTTTTCCTTTTTTTTATATTTAAAGTGGAAATATCTTCTATATCAATGACAGCACTTTTTGAAATGGTAAACAATCTTTCCGCCAGATTTTGAAGTTCTCTTACATTTCCCGGCCAATCATATTCAATTAATGTTTGAAGAGCTTTCTTAGATATTTTTTTTGGAAGTTTTCCGGCATTTTTTGCATTCAGTTCAAAAAAGTGACCCAGAAGCAATGGAATGTCATTTTTTCTTTTTCTCAAAGGTGGTAATGTTATGGGAAAGACATTGAGTCGATAAAAAAGATCTTCGCGAAATTCTCCCCGGGAGATCAAATCTTTAATATCTTTATTGGAAGCGGCTATAAATCTGACGTCAATGTTAATAACTTTAGCATTTCCCAGTCTTTCAAATTCTTTTTCCTGTATGATCCTAAGAAGTTTGGCCTGCATATTTATATCGAGAGAATCAATATCATCAAAAAAGACGGTGCCTTTATTAGCAATTTCCATTCTGCCTATACGAGTTCCTGTGGCTCCTGTGAACGCACCCCTATTATAACCAAAGATTTCGCTTTCCATAAGGGAGGCCGGTATTGCGGCACAATTGATAACCACCAGGGGTTGATTATTCCTTGGGCTGAGGTTGTGTATGGCTCTGGCAACCAATTCCTTACCTGTTCCGCTTTCTCCCTGTATAAGTACTGTTCCGCCGCTTTTTGAAACAATTTCTATTAAATCAAAAATTTTTCTCATCTTTTGATCGTTACCCACCATTTTTTCAAAGGGGTGATGTCTTTCAAGTTCATTTCTAAGATAAGTAACCTCTTTCACAAGTCGCCGTTTTTCTAAGGCACGGTTAATTACGGTTAATACATCCTCAACTATAAAAGGTTTGATAATATATTCATATGCTCCAAGTTTAATTGTTTTCACTGCCGTTTGAATTTCATTAACAGCAGTTATCATGATAATCTCAGTATTCGGATCTGTTTCCTTAAGTTTTTCAAGGAGTTCGATGCCGTTAATGTCAGGTAAACGGATGTCCAATAGTATCAAATCAACCGAATTTTTATATAAAATATCAATTGCTTCTCCCCCGGTGCCGGCAAGAAGTACATTATATTCATCCTCTAAAACCATGTTGAAAGACTGGCGGATGCCATGTTCATCATCTACAACAAGGATTGTGGCATTATTATTGTTACTCATTATCCGTCCTCTCTGTTTTGAAGTGGCTATTCTCTTTGTTAAAGTGCTACAATAATTTTTAATGCAAAAAAAATACCAAAAAATCAGCTGAAGCATAAAACTATAAACATCGTCAAATAGTTTAGTTGTTTAACCGACGACTTAATGAGATCTGAAATTAAGAATATTAAACAAAATTTCAGCTTCACTAATTAAAGAAAGAGTTATTGTCAAG
>CAZQOH010000539.1:0-1746 GCA_964594355.1 uncultured Desulfobacterales bacterium | reverse complement strand
CAGCAATTCTAATTATGGAAATATGTGATGATAGAATATTTTCAATATCCAGCCATCCAGCGCCATAAAATCTATAACATACTGTTTTTAATTTAAATAATAATCTTGGGCAAATGCTTGATCTTCTGATATTAGATGATGGGTAAGAGTTGGTTATCCTTATCGGTCATCTAAGACTCATATGCGTTTACCGGAAGATCAGGAAAAAGAAACAATCACGACAAAGCTGCTGCAGGATATCTCTTTTGATATGATGGTGCGGCAGCTTCGCAATGCGATCTGCAATTTTCCGGACAAGCGCAAGGGCCAAAACACACGATACAGTCTCGAAGATATAGCCCTTAGCGGCTTTTCAGTATTCTTTACCCAATGTCCTTCTTTTCTCGCCTTTCAAAAATCCATGCAGAATAATAAGGGTGTAAACAATGCCCAATCTTTGTTTGGAATACAAAAGATTCCATCTGATAACCATATCAGAGATATGCTGGATGTGGTGGCCCCGCAAACAGTCTTTCCGGTCTTCACTTTCATTACTGAAACCTTAGCAACTGCCGGCCGCCTCGATGGCTTCCGCTCATACAATAACAATTTGCTGTGTGCATTGGATGGTACCCAATATTTTTCTTCTAAAACAATTCATTGTGTAAATTGTAGCACCACGGAGCATAAAAACGGTTCCATAACCTATTCCCACTCGGCTATTACACCGGTGTTTGTCAAGCCCGGTTGTAACAAAGTGCTCTCCTTACCACCGGAGTTCATTACCCCCCAAGACGGACATCAGAAACAAGACTGTGAAAATGCGGCGGCTAAACGCTGGTTAAACCAATTTGCTCCGCTTTACAAAAAACTCGGTATCACCATCTTAGGCGATGATTTATATTGTAAGCAATCGCTTTGCGAATTGATTTTGAATTACGAGCTTTATTTCATCCTTGTTTGTAAGCCCGATTCTCATAAAACCCTTTACCAATGGGTTGAAGAACTCGATGGCCTGCAAGCTGTGCAAATGGTAGTGGAAAAAAGATGGACCGGAAAAACCCATCACATCGATACTTATCGTTTTATAAATCAAGTGCCTTTGCGTGATGGTGAAGATGCACAGATGGTCAATTGGTGTGAACTTACCACAACGCTGGCTGATGGTACCACTATGTACAAGAACGCTTTTGCAACCAATTTCGAAATCTCAAAGAACAATGTAAAACAGATTGTCGCCGATGGTCGGGCTCGCTGGAAAATTGAAAACGAAAACAACAACATACTAAAAAACAGAGGCTATCATCTGGAGCACAACTTTGGTCATGGGAAAAAGTATTTGTCTCAACTTATGCTCACTTTGAATCTTTTGGCATTCCTTTTCCATACCGTACTGGAGATGATTGATGAAAAATACGAACAGATTCGCAGCGACCTTCCAACACGGCAAACCTTTTTTGACGACATTCGTGCTTTGACGCGTTATCTTTATTTCGAAAACTGGGATGCCATGTTAATTTTTATGCTTCAGGGTCTCAATCAGCTTCATCGTCTCAAACCGCAGATTCTCGACTCAAGCTAAAAGTTATTTTTAATCGTAACGGTTTGCTTTACAAATAAGATGCTCCCAAGCATCAAGGGACAGCCATTTGCAAAAATATGCTAAATAACGTCTCGAGGTCTATAAGGTAGCTCTCAGTTAACCGGAAACTTCCCATATCCTTAAAAATATCTCCCATCTTTCTTAATTCCGCTTGAAAAGCAATT
>CAZQOH010000538.1:0-1751 GCA_964594355.1 uncultured Desulfobacterales bacterium | reverse complement strand
ACCTGCAACCTTCTGGTCCGTAGCCAAACGCCCTATCCAATTGGGCCACGGGCGCTTATGAACGATTTTCTTATTTTTTCAGTAAAATTACAATAAACGTATTAAAAATTAATTTTTTAAAAGCTCAATAAAACCAGGAATTTTTACCAACTTTGTTGACATTTTTGCTACACTAAGACCATCTGGTCGTTAGCCAAACGGTCTACCTAAATATTTCCATGCTACTAAGTATATCAGAAAATATTATGTTTGCAATTGGAAAAAGAGTGCTAAACTATTAAGAAAGAGGTTAAAGTTTAGAAGGACATTATGGAAAGTGTTAAAAAACGAAAAGCTTTGATTCTTATTGACGAAGCTAATATCTATTATGGTTTCAAGAAAAAACTTTGGGAGTTAGATTACGGAAAATTATTCCAATGGCTTCAGAACGAATTTGATACCATTGACGTATTTATTTTTTTAGGTAAAGTTACAAAAAAGATGTTTTTTGATAAACATTCAGAATATCACACCTTGGGAGGATTTATAAAATGGAAAAAAGAGAAAGAAAAATTCTTCCAATACCTTAAGTCGCTTGGCTACAAAGTAAAGACTAAACCAATCGCAAGCCTTTATGACAATATGACAGGCGAATATAAAAGAAAATGTAATTTTGATGTCGAGATCACCATTACTGCTATAGATAGAATGGCAGAATATCAAGAATTAGTTTTATGTAGCGGAGATGGGGATTTTACCAAGTTATTGAAATACGCTAAAGGAAAGTATAAAATAACTACTATCATTGCTCATAAAAATAGATTGAATGAAGAACTCGCCGTCACGGCTAACAGAACGATTACTTTTCAGGAAATAAAAAAACATGTAGAAAAAAAGAAGGAACTGCCGTAGCAGTTCCCATTCGCCTATACACGATAGGCTTTAGTCATATACATTTAATCCGAAAAAGAGCCTTTTGTCAAGTCTTTTCTAACCTATTTATAACACATTTTAAACCCATTTTTCAAGCTATTTTGTGCTGACATTTTTGCTACAATTAGGATAAAATTCCTTATTTACCAACACTTTTTTGGCATATTGAGTTTATCCGTAGCCAAACGCTCTATCCAATTGAGCCACGGGCGCAAATCGTAAGGATTGTATCATGGTTTAACCAGGCACTCAAGGAAAATATGTTCGGAGGCAGTTGAAGCTATTTTGGGAGTGAAGTTGAACTACCGGCGTATTATTATCAACTCCTCAAGAGCAGATTTCCTGAAATTTACACTTCTGGCAACGCCTTGAATCATTGGTTTTAGGACAATTGTTAATATCAGCCTTATTGCCTTTAACATCCTCTAAAACACTTCTCATTCCTTCTATGCTCTGACGAATGTAACCCTTTACTTGCTCTGAGGCTATTGCTTTTACCGGTAGAGGCAAAAATTCATCTTGGGCTAGATATGCCGGGATTATTTTGATTTGATCTTCGGGCACTTGCCATTTGCCCGTAGCATAAAGCAGGTAACAGGAGAGTTGCAAGATGTCCTTATCGCTCCTCTGGCCAGTCTTCCAGTCGTAAAGCAAATACTCCTTACGGTTACGTACAGCAAAATCAGGAATTGCAAATGCTTTTGTCCCTTCGAAATCAAAGCTATCTAACTCATCGATACTTAAAAAATTCTCGGCTGACACTTTCGAAAACTTCTCAAGCAACCCTGATTTATAAAAATTCCTGATACTATTAGCTACCTTTTCTAACTTTACTCTTA
>CAZQOH010000537.1:0-1757 GCA_964594355.1 uncultured Desulfobacterales bacterium | reverse complement strand
GACTGTTTTTATTAACCTGGTTCTCGAAAATTCAAACTATCTTGGACAGCAATGTCATGGCATAAAGATTCAAGTTCAGAAATAGGCTGGCCAATACTTCTATTTGAAATGAGATCGTTTATTTGTGAGTCTTGTACAATTACAGGAATCCAACCATTGTATGGGTTCCAAGCTTTCACAGACCCATTTACTCTGCGGTAAGATGGGATATCTTTCCCTTGTGGATATCCTTTCATCTCCGATTCAATCCAAATTTTAAATTCATCGACTTTCAATTTGCTCGCAACAACAAGGGCTTTGCGCAGAATATCAGACAGCCGACTATTAGAATTCATAGCCTCATGTTGTAATTCATGTACAAGGGATTTCATGTTTTATCCTTACGCTTAACATACTCTTCAGCGGGCGCGGCTTTTTGCGATCCGTTGAAAGAGATGGGTTATGCAAAAAAAAACTTTATTTAGATGTCACTTTTCAAATTCGTCCCTTACTTTGAATAAATATGCCAAATCCCTCCCTGGAGCTTTCTTTTCCTGCTCAAGCAATTCAACCTTTTGCCTTTTAAATGTAAACAATGCCTTAACAATCTGCGTTGGCTTTAACCTAATCACACCTTCAATCATTTCAGCAGGAATCATGAGCAAAGTTTCAAGGATACCATGTCTCAATTTCATCTTGTGAAAATGGATATGTTCTTCATATTTTGCACAATAGTATAATAATTCTTCCAATATATCTCGGTAAGAGGACTCTTTTTGGGAGTGTTCAGTGATCCAACGGCGTAAGTAAGTTAGTAGCCTCATCGTTTCAGGGTCACTTCGAAAATCAATAATTCTCTCCCATGCAACGCATTCATAATCCGGTTCGGGTAACTGCTCTATCACCAGCTTGATGATAGCGTCCTTCCCGGTTACAAAATCATCATTCAAGCCCGCCCTCTCTGAGTACACCGGGAATGCATTCAGAGAAAAGTTGTTTTGCATATCAATCGCTATACCCCGCCTATCGTAATCCAACTGGTTTTTGAAACGCACAATTGAAGCACCAACCTTCTGAAACGGAATGCCCAATTTATGTTGGAGTTGTTTGCCAACGCTTTCGAATGTTTTGATAATGGTCTTGGGCAAAATTTCAAATAATGCTGTTAGATTCTCTGCCGAATAAGTCTGGACAGGAAATTCTAATTCTTCCGCAAGAGCCTTTTCCTTTTTATTAATTGCCTTCAATCTTTCTTCATAAAGATCTTGTCCTATCCTCTTTAAGTAGCTAGTTTCACCGATATATTCTGCAACAGGATCAATTATAATTCCAGCATCTATCAAATATTCAATTGAACGAATTGGGCATGCCAATAATGAGTCCTTTAGGATAAATTCGGACAATACGTTTGGAATCGCAATCTTATCGAAAAAAATGGCTTCCCTTTTTAACGAAGTCATTAATAAATCAAAGGGGGAAATGACCCCGATATGTTCAGGATTTAAAACCATGCTATCTTCCTCTGTGCATAACCAGTAATTATACTGTTTTTTTTCTTGGTTTCATCCCGTTAAACAGCTCTGGATAACATGCAGTTTGGAATGTTATCCGTTAGACATGTTTTCTGTTAAAACCGCTACAGATCGTTTTCTCGCTGAATATCAATTTTTTTCGGTGATCGGGTAAATTTTAAAGTGAATATGCATAATCAGGCCGCTATCCGCTCAAGATGGTCAATATCCACATTTTGTTTCGCTTTCCATAAATCATATTGAAGT
>CAZQOH010000536.1:0-1764 GCA_964594355.1 uncultured Desulfobacterales bacterium | reverse complement strand
AAAATTTTCGCCTGCCTTGAACTTGAACAAAATTGAGCATTTTTCAAAGGTCTCTTTTATTAGATAAACGTATCAAAATTCTATCCCGCTGAAAGCGGGAAAATTAAATTATTTTTACTATCTATCCGAATATTAAACCCACTTTTTCTTTGCGTCTTGGCATCGTTGCGTGAGAACCGAGATAAAAAATCATGTTAATCCTGTAAATCCTGTCTAAATTATTATACGGCCTAACTATAAAAATGAATATATATTGTCAAGGACTGAAATGCTATTTATTGCTCCTTAAAAAATCCTTTACTAACTTTAACGCTGCTTGTCTGCTCTTTATTTTACCTGATAGTCTTGAATATTCGACAAGGTTGAGAATTGACTTAAACAAGGGAGAAGGTGTGAGTCCGAATTCATTAATAAGATCATAACCATTTATAAGAGGGGATTTCAATTTTATTGGTTTAAAAACAAAAAGAAAATTATGTATCAAATCTTTGGTGAACTCGATAAATCTCTTATTTAATTCATCATTTTCGTCTTCTTTTCCTTTATTATCTGCAACCGCATGCAGTAGCAGATCCGGGGTATTGCCGCCGCATTTTATAAAGAAACGTGTTAAACCTTTTGTGGTCAATGTATTTTTCTGATGAGCTGTAAAAAGAGACAGGGGTTTTATATGATTGCGAAGAATGAAGTTCATATAATTTGTTTCATAATTCGAAAATTTTAACCTTTTTGATATTGTTCTTGCCATTTCAGCACTCTTTTTGCAATGCCCATAGAAATGGGAATTTCCATTGTTATCTGTTGTTTTTACTGCAGGTTTTCCGATGTCATGCAGCAAAATTGCACATTTAAGGAGAGCCGTTTTGACATTATTAAAAGACAGGTTAATTTGACTGGATATTTCAGGTATAAACTCACTGTAATCGTTGAGTATTGTTTCAAGATGTGAGAAGGCCTTCATTGTATGCTCAAAGACATCATATTGATGATAAATATTTTGCGAACATCCTATCAAATTGTAAAGTTCAGGAAATATTTCGAAAAGAAGTCCAGAGTCAACCATTTGAGAAAGATAATAGTGCGATTTCCGTGTGTTAAAGGTTTTGAAAAGTTCAGACTTTATCCTTTCTCCTGCTGAATTGTGGATAAGTTTTGCATTATCTGATATCGCAAATCTTGTTTGCGGTTCGATTTCAAATCCCATGGAAGCTCCCAACCTGTATGCTCTTATCAAGCGTACAGGATCTTTATTAAAGATATTTTTTGAAACCATTCGAATCCTTCTCTTATCAAGATCCTGCATACCTTCTAAAGGATCTATAATTTCTCCCGAAGATAAAGAGTATGCCATGGCATTAATCGTGAAATCCCTGCTATAAAGATCGTCTTCAATAGATGCCCCATTCATAGATGAGATATCATAAATATTATTTTCTGAGATCACACGAATAAGAATTTGCCCGGGTTTTCCCATCTTGACAAGATGGCCGTTTTTTTTTGCTATTATTTTTTTTGCAAATTTTTCCGGGTTTCCAATAACAGCAATGTCATAATCGACAGGAGATCGACCAAGAAGAAGGTCCCTGATCGAACCGCCTACAATATATGCATCTTTAACTTTAGGGATATTTGACTGTATTTGGAACATGATAATTCCAGAGTCAAAAATGGTTTTTTGCAAAGGTCTCTAATACTCAATCGAAAATCTTCAATATACCGGTTGTCATAAATATGTTCCGATTGACCAGCGTCTGAACTTCCGAG
>CAZQOH010000535.1:0-1777 GCA_964594355.1 uncultured Desulfobacterales bacterium | reverse complement strand
TTTCGCCTTCCTTGAACTTGAACAAAATTGAGCATTTTTCAAAGGTCTCAAATTGAAATACTCTTAACCAGAAATTCATAAACAGAAATTTGCAATCCGGAACAATTCATGCGTCTTGAAAAAAACCCTGTATTTAGAAAAGTAATCGTTCCCTGGTATGACTCTGAAACATTGTGTTTCATTTTGGCTTTTTTAATGTTCCTTGTGTTTTTGTTTAGTGTTGAGGGCATATTGGTAGCGGGTGAAAAAATAGAATACCTTGGTTGCGTTTGGGTTCCAATTCTTCTTGTCGTAATGAGCGGAGCCGTAATTATTTCAATCACAATACGTCTGGTCAAAAGATATTTTAAGCGGTTTTCAGAATAGGATTTTTTATTTGCTTGTTAATTCCCCATTTTTTCCAAGGCAAGGATACAAAAGCTCAATGAAATAGTGCAATATTTTGGCAGTAACTCCCCAAATAACAACATCTTTAAAGGGATACAAAAGATCCTGAACTTCGGGTATTTGACCATGAAACTTATCTTCTTTATGTATCCGGATAAGTTCCAATAAAGGGATCTTAAGGACCCTTGAAATCTCTTCTGGATCAAAACGGATTGTTCCCTTTCCGTTCCATAACCCAATAAATACTTCTATGTCGGTAGAATTTATTGTTTGAAAATGTCCCATTGAACCCAAGAGTTCAACTTGATCCTTGGTAATATTCAGTTCTTCTTCCAGTTCACGAAAGACCGCACCAACAGGGCCTGAATCTTCTTTGTCCAGGTGGCCTCCGGGAAGTGCAATCTGGTTTCTCCACGGATATCCCTCCTGGTCAGATTTCTGGATGGCTAAAAGATGGGGCTCTCTTTCACCAAAAAGGAGCAAAAACACACAGGTTGAACGATAAGAAATATCAACAGGGGGGCCTGGATGAGTTTTACTTTCGATAATTTGTTTTAAGATGAATTTAATCTTCTCAATCACTTATTTTTATTAATAAATTTTTTAAAGGTCATATTTTTATAGCTGTCTGTGTGAATATCTTTAAGGATCTCAATTAACCTCTCTGGTGGAATATAACCCGGCAGATCACTTATTTCTTTCCCGTTTTCTGAAATGAACCATGTGACTGGAAGCCCTATAATATTATAGTTGGAGGCTATCTTACGCTCCTTTTCGATATCTATCTTGATGGATATAAAGTTTTTATTAAGATAGGTAATCACTTTAGGGTCTTTGAAAGTTACTTTTGCCATTTTTGTACAATATTTACACCATTTGGCCCAGAAATGGAGAAATATCTTTTTTTTCTCAATTTTCCTAAGCACATTGCCTTCATCATATGAGTACCAATTAATACTGTCTGAAGAGGCGAAGCCAGAAGGCAACCACCCGCAAAAAAGAAAAATAATAAGTAATATAAAGCAAATATATTTTTGAATGGTTTTCATATTAATTTTTTAGTTGTTTGAAAATTTAATCACCTTTCAAGCTTGATGGTTTCGTAAAAAATGCAATTTGCTCGCTCTGTGAGCATTTTTGGGATTCCTGAAAAGCTTCTCTAAATTGCAAGAACTCGGACTATCGCCCTCAAACAGCTTGCAATTTTTAACGTTCAACTTTTCATGAATCTTTTTCCAAAAATGCTCAATCTCGCTCGCAAATGACTTTTTACGAGTTTATCAAGCTTATTTGTATAAACTGGTTTTAAAGGGCTAAAGTGTTATATAGTGTTTATCAAAATAACGTTTCGTTTCAAAGAATGTATGCAGCGTCTGAGCTTCCGAGCTAA
>CAZQOH010000534.1:0-1780 GCA_964594355.1 uncultured Desulfobacterales bacterium | reverse complement strand
GTTTCTTTGTATAATTTTGCTCTTCGGTGTGTCCACTATTTTGAGAACCTTCACATGAGAGCATTTTGTTTACGCTCTAAATGCTGTAACGTCTAAAAATCCAATTGAGTCCATGGCACATCCATCAGTTGATCAATAAGTAACAATTATTATTTTATTGATTTTTTCACCAAAATTTGGTTCAAGAATTACGGCGGCTTAAAGGCAGATTTATTATTGTGTATCGCAATATAAGAAACCAAAGTCAGGTAGCATTGCTCCCTGGCCTTCCCTTAGCTATCCATGAGTATAGTGTATAGTATAGTTAACTTTCGCCAAAGAGTGCCTTTAAGCCGCCGACCTCTTTCAAGGTGAAAACAATCAATGTCTGCTTTAGAAAAACTGAAAAAGGCTTCCTCGCGTAGAGATCTCGCCTTACTGCTGGGCTATAAACCCAAAGGCCTTGCCTACATTATTTATAAAATAAAAGATGAAGAAAAATATATCGAGTTTTCTATTCCGAAGAAAGACGGCAGCGAGCGTTTGATAAAAGCTCCCGTTGATCAATTAAAAAAGCTACAAAGGCGATTAGCATATATACTTAACCAATGCTTTGAGGAAATTAACAAAAAAGGCAAACAGAAAAAATCAATATCCCACGGCTTCAGAAAAAAACACTCCATCATCACTAACGCTAATAAACACAAAAATAAACGTCATGTATTTAACATTGATTTAGAGGATTTTTTCCCGTCAATTAATTTTGGTAGAATTCAAGGTTTTTTTATTAAAAACTCCCATTATAAGTTGGAACCAGAAGTTGCAACAACCATCGCCCAGATAGCATGCCATGATAAAGTGCTGCCACAAGGAAGCCCATGTTCTCCAATCATTTCAAATCTGATCGGACACCTTCTGGATATCCGAATGGCGAATTTGGCAAAAAGAGCAAAATGCACCTATTCAAGATATGCAGATGATTTAACCTTTTCTACCAATAAAAAAGAATTCTCACCGAAAATCTCCATAAAAGCCAAAGGAAATAAAAATGAATGGGTGCCAGGAAAAGCCCTTAAAAAAGGAGATAGAAAAAGTCGGTTTTAAAATAAATGAGAAAAAAGTATCGATGCAACACAAGACAGCCCGACAAACGGCCACTGGGCTTGTGGTGAATAAGAAAGTAAATATAAAAAGGGAATATTACAAGCAAGCAAGGTCAATGTGCCATTCTTTATTTCAAACAGACACGTTTTACCTTGATAAAAAACTTTCAGAAAAAATCGAAATATCTGAGAATGCTGCAACAGACCATACTAGTACAGCCGAAAGTGCTGAAACCTCAACTACAGAGCCTGAACCTGAAGAGTTTACTTACGGAACCATTAATCAATTAGATGGCATTCTTAGCTTTATCTATCATTTGAAAAAAAGTCATGATACTCGCAAGTTCACAACTAAATTTCATCAGCCAACCGCTATTTCAAAACTATATAGACAGTTTCTGTTTTATAAACACTTTTTCTCTTTAAAGCAGCCTTTAATAATATGTGAGGGCAAAACAGACATCATCTATTTACGGTGCGCGTTAAGACAGTTAATTAAAAAATATCCTGAATTTATCGATAAAAAGGAAGAAAAATATAGATTTAAAGTCCGTTTTTTTAATTTTACAAAAAATCTTAAGGACGTTTTTTCGATATCTGAAGGCACCTCTGGCTTGGCGTCATTGATTGAAATTTATAAAAAACCCTGATGGCCACCCAAAATCCCCCACTTGTGGCCACTTGAAAATCCCCCACCC
>CAZQOH010000533.1:0-1781 GCA_964594355.1 uncultured Desulfobacterales bacterium | reverse complement strand
CGAAAACCCCTTATAACGCAGCAAATGGGTAAATCAGGCTTGCCCGAAGGGTGAAAAATTTATATGTTCATCTATATGAAAATTTATAATCTATGTATTTAAATGATATTACAGTTTATTTTTGTGTTATTAATCATAGGATAAATTCTTCATGAGAAATGCGGGTTAGTTATTGACAAATTTAATAGTCAGTAAGAATCCATTTGCCTTCAAAAGGTTAATGGCTTGTATTTATATTATGTTTAAATCAGAGTAGTCTTGTGTTTGTTTGTTTTGAGGGTTTCGGCTTTTTCTTGTTTTATTTTCCTATAGTACCGTATGGAAAAGAAAGGACCTGATAGGATATATACAACCCCAAAAAGAAATAATGCAATGGATGGCTGTGCAGCAATGAAAATCAATATCAGGATGGCTGTAACCAGGACATTGAATTTCATTTTTCTAAACAATTCCGGTTTTTTAAAGCTGTTATATTTTATAGTACTTACCATTAAAAATGAAAGAAGATAGATCATTACAAGAATAATAACAGAGTTTTCATATCCCACTATGCCAAGCTTTTTAAATAGTAAAACAGTCGTTGCAGTCATACCTGCAGCGGCTGGTATAGGCAGTCCCGAAAAGTAGTCACTGCTAATCGAGCCAACCTGGGTATTGAAGCGTGCCAGGCGTAGTGTACCGCACGCCAAAAAAAGGAATGCGGCAAGCCAGCCGATTCTTCCCAGTGGTTTAAGTGCCCACAAATACGCCATAATCCCCGGGGCCAGGCCAAAAGTTATAAGATCTGCCAGGGAATCATATTCAACGCCAAATTTGCTTGAAGTTTTTGTGGCTCTGGCAATTTTGCCGTCCAAAATATCAAACACCACCCCTATGATAATCGCCACTGCTGCAGTAATAAATTTACCTTCAATGGAAGAAATTATAGAATAGAAACCACAGAAAAGATTAAGTGATGTAAATATATTCGGCAGAACATAAATTCCGCGACGCGGTCTATCTTTTTTAAGTCTTGTTTTTCTTCTCATATCAAATATCCTAAAATAGATGTTCCTGATTTTACCTTATTCCCAACAGCCACACTAAGCTTTGTTTCAATGGGCAGATAAACATCGACCCGTGATCCAAAACATATCATACCAAAACGCTGTCCACGGCCCACTTTGTCGCCTTCCTGGACTTTGCAAATAATACGTCTGGCAATTAGGCCTGCGATCTGCACCATGTAGATCTCTTTCCCCTCTTTTGTCTTAATAGAAATTATATTGTGCTCATTTTGTTCTGAAGCTTTATTTAAATCAGCAGGAAAAAATTTTCCGGGATAATAACAGACCTTTTTAATAACTCCTTCATGTGGGATACGATTTACATGTACATTAAACACCGACATAAAAATGCTTATCTTAAGACACACCCCTTCAAAAGCAGGGCTGTTATCAACTTTACCTACTGTTATAACCTTGCCGTCGGCTGGTGACACTATGGCGCATTTTTTGTTGGGAATAACCCTATCAGGATCTCTGAAAAAATAGCAAATAAAAAAGGAAACCACAAGCCCAATCAACGCCAGAATAACAAGTTCGGACAGGGCGAATACAGCAGTTATGAAAGCAGAGGCAAATATAAAAGGATATCCGGCTCTTGCTATTGGAAATGCATCTTGACTCGGTGGGTCAGACCATGAAAATTTATCCATGCATATGCCTTCTTTAAATCTTATTTATATCGGTTGTCATAAATATGTTCCGATTGACCAGCGTCTGAACTTCCGAGCTAATCGT
>CAZQOH010000532.1:0-1788 GCA_964594355.1 uncultured Desulfobacterales bacterium | reverse complement strand
CTTCAATAAAGGTGTGCCACTCTCCGCAATCGGGGCATTTCCCCATCCATTTGGGAGTTTGATATCCGCACGCCTGGCAGCAAAAGATTGTTTTTGATGCTTTTTTCACGATATTAGTTGTAAATAAATTTGATTGTTTAGGAATTCCATTTTTTTCAAACTGGACAAACTTGATTAATATATTAGGATCATCTCCCGATTAGTTGTAGTTAATTAAAGCAAAACAAATGTGTTATTTCCAATTGAACAGGCATTATTCCAGAGGGTACAAGGGGTCAAGGATTCAAGGGTTCGAGTGACACAAAGTGAAGCGACAGCGCTCAATGCTAAAGAATTACAAAGATTTGAAAGTCTGGCAAAAGTCATACAAAAATCGAAAGAATGTTAAAAGCGCTGATAAAGTCTTTAAAAAATAAACCCTTGAATCCTTGACTCCTGGAATCCTTGGACCCTCTTCTCCAACTAATTTGGAGAAGAACCATATATTATTGTTTTGACAAAAACATATATAACATGTCATGTAAGTACTATCAAGCAAATCAATCGGAACATATTTTTGAAAACCGCTATAGAAGACTGTTTCTCAAAAACGACTGAAAATGTATTTCCGATTACAAATTCAAGGTATAAGAACAAATGTTAATAATAAGACTAAGCTGCAGCAAATATATCCTTTTCTTTATTTGTTTATTGAATCTAAGCTTCTTTTCTTTTGTCTACACTGTAATGGGTGAGGAGAAAGGGTTTAAGTATTTTGCATCTATCCAAAAGCGGTTGATTCAGGACGGTTTTGATGCAACACGGATCATAAATCTTTACAGTCGCCCCCAGATTTCTTTTGAGGAAGAGGGTACTGCTTTGTTTTTCGTGCATAGTGAGGCCAAATTGGATTATGATCAGTTTGCAAACAAATGGTCTATCCAAAAAGCTAAAAAATATATGGAAAAACATAAAGCAGTCCTTGCAAAAACGGAAAAGGTATATGGAGTGGATAAAAATATCATTACCGCAATTATTCTGGTTGAAAGCGGTCTTGGTAATTCTTTGGGTAAAAGATCAGTATTAAACACGCTTTCATCTTTAGCTTCTATGGGTGATCCAAATGTTCGTAATATGTTTTGGGACTTGAGGGGGGATTCAAGCGGTCTTACAAGAAAAGAGTTTGAAAAAAAAGCAAGACGCAAATCGAATTGGGCTTACAACGAGCTAAAGGCTTTTCTAGAATATACTTTAAAGGCAAAGATAGATCCTGTTGAGATTGGCGGATCCTATGCCGGTGCAGTAGGACTTCCGCAGTTCATGCCCACAAATATACCTGCCTATGCCAAAGACGGTAATATGGACGGACATATTGATCTTTTTAACCATGCGGATGCCATGGCGAGTATTGCAAACTATCTGAAACGTTTTGGCTGGCGTCCCGGAATAGATAAAAAAAAGGCATATGAAATCATTCACCGTTATAATCACAGCAATTACTATATAGATACCATTTTAAAAATTTCTAAGCTTTTAGAAGGTTGAAAATGGATCCGAAAACAATCCTTGTTTTCATAATTTTAGCCATACCTTTTGTTTTATTGTCTTTCTACGCAATCATAAATGCATCACAGAAAGAATTTGGAACATTAGGCAAGAAGACGCTTTGGATACTTGTTGCCGCCATTCCGTTCATCGGTTTTATCATCTATTTTATTTTCGGATTCAGAAAAGGAAGGAAACAGGAATCTACATAATAGGAAACCGTTCAAAGGTTCAGGGTTCACAAAGTTCAGCTGTTAAGGTAGT
>CAZQOH010000531.1:0-1812 GCA_964594355.1 uncultured Desulfobacterales bacterium | reverse complement strand
TTACACATGTTTATCAAGGCTTTATATAATTTTAAATGCAGGTTTTAGGTAAAATGGTGGCTGTGTGTCAAGAAAGACCTTAATATCACACGCCAAATTTCGAAAGGCAAGTATATTTTAGTTGAAATTATAACTTTAATGCGATATCCAAACATGATAATTTTCGATCTAATCCAATTATAAAGAATTTCTCAAGGAATGTACTTGCTATGCAACAAGATCACCAAAAAGATTTTTATGAGGCCCTTGACAAAATAAAGGAGCTGGATTCATATGCCATTTCACGGTGTGCTGATGGCGAGGCCGCAGTTTTAAAAAATGAAACCATCGGCAATAAAGACGGGTGGCTGTACAAAAAAAATAAGAATTTAATTTTTCGCTCGGATTTGCGAAGATCTTTACTCTGCCGGGACAAAAATTTTGTTTATGGCATATCGAGTCGCAACGTGGATGAAAAAAACTATCTGTTTCTAAAAAAATTTGTTTGGCAGGACTTACGTTATGTTACTTTTTCAGATATATGGGTCAATGCGAATTATGATTTATTTAACGAACTCTTTCTTCCTACCCTAAATCAGACCAAAAAAAATATTACATTTATAACCAATCCGAAAGCAACATTCACCACCCTTAAACAATCTATCGATTTAAAAGAGGTTGTTCCCATAAAGGGAAACTGCGTTACCTATTGGGAAAAAAACAAAAACTACTTGAAAGCACTGCTGGATCTTAAAGCAAGTTTAAGTGAAAATGAGATTTTTCTTGTGGCTGCGGGTCCACTTACAAATATCATTATTTATGAAATGTGGTGCATAAACCGCAACAATATCTATCTTGATATCGGTTCGACTTTGGATCCGCTTATCTTTAACCGCTTATCAAGAAATTATCATAAACCTGATCATCCCGACCGGAGCGTTGTCGATCGTTGGTAAAAAATGTCCTGAATTATTTTCCCTTCGTATCTTAAACTGCATAAAAGATAAGATTTTTTTACGATTCTGCATCTGATACAATCTATTTTTTTTATCTGAAGTAATATGAAAAAGCCTTGGCATTCAACCGAAGACCAGCGCACCTATAGCTTGGTAAGCTCCAAGATACCGCAGCCATAGTTGCATCCATAATTATTTTCGACATCCTCCGGACTTAACTTAGTATCTTTGAACAAATCACCTTTGTCGTTGACATAAGAAAATGAATCTATCCGGTATTTGTCCTGAATTAGCTCGATCAAATACTTAACCGCAAAAACTCTGTGGGCATTAAACTCTATTCTTTGCTTGCCGATGGGTACCGACAAATAAAGCTTGCCTCCTTGCTTGAGCATCTGATGGATATTATTTAGACCTTTCAGGTGGCCATTATAGTCCAGCGTGTCGCCGTATCGGCCGAGCCCGAAATGCTCAACAGCATGTAAGGATGATATAGAATCACAATAATTTTTGATATTAAAATCGCCAGCCATAATATCGGCCTGTTTAAAGCTAATATTTGGAATAGAAGTGTTAAGCGGCCTGATGTCAAAAACCTCAATTTCCCTAAAAACGGCAACATGGGCAACAAAGCCGTCTATTCGGGAACCGATATCCACATGCCGTTCCGGTTTGTTTCCATATACTCGATTGGCAACCAGAAGATCCTGATGGAAATAATGTCCTGAGGCAGATCCGCTATCCGCGCTTAGATCATCCAAACATGGATACAGCTTCCCAAAGGGGAAATATAGATCTGACGTCTTGGCCTGGCGTTTAAATTTCAAATAGTCGCGATAAAAGCAGGCAAGTTTTAGTAGGCGCATGTTTACCTTAA
>CAZQOH010000530.1:0-1832 GCA_964594355.1 uncultured Desulfobacterales bacterium | reverse complement strand
CGCTTCGCCAAGAACGCTTAATCAAATGTCCCCAAATTGATTAGCTCGGAAGCTTAGACGCTGCATATAGTCTTTGAAACGGAACATTATTTTGAGAACTACTATAATTATGACATCAGAAACAGCAAGTCAAGCAAAGGAGGTTTTGAAATGCAGATCCTAATCCTTTATTACTCAAAGAGCGGAAACACCCGAAAGTTGGCTGAGGCAATCGCAAACGGCGTTGTGGAGGTTGAGGGCACAAATGCCCTTTTGAAGAGGACAGATGAAGTAACAAAAGATGACTTTTTAGCCTCTGATGGTATTATTGCAGGATCACCAGTCTATTTTGGAGGGATGGCAGCCCAGCTTAAAAAGATCTTAGACGAGTTCATAGGAGTGCGCAAGAAAATGGAAGACAAGGTCGGGGCAGCTTTTGCCACATCCGCAGATCCATCAGGCGGAAAAGAAACAACCATTATGTCTATTTTCCATGCTCTGTTGATTTACGGCATGGTTATCGTGGGTGATCCTCTATCAGCCACCGGACATTACGGAGTGTCTTGTGTTGGCGCACCAGACAACACAAGTATAGAAAATGGGATGAAGCTTGGCCGCAGGGTAGCAGAATTAGCGAAAAAACTTCGGAGCTAAGATCGGGCAGTCGAATCAGATCTCGTTAAGTTATCGACTCAACCACTAAACTATTTGACGGTGTATAGATTATGAACAGTGAAATGAAAAAATCTAAAGAGCAACAATTCTCAGATTCGAAATGGGCAGTGAGATTCGGACGATGGCTTTTCAAGCATAGAGAGTATACACCTGTACCGTTTATTGTTCTTGCCGTGCTTCTGGCAATGCCAACGCCTGTGACGTTCTTTGCCGGCACAGTACTGATGGTTTTAGGCGAGGCCATGCGACTCTGGGGAATCAGTTATATCGGAGGGGTCTCCCGAACCCGATCTGACAGCACCGGGAAACTAATACAATCGGGACCTTTCGGTCGTTTACGTAATCCTCTTTATGTTGGCAACTTTATGCTCAGTTCCGGAGTGGTTATTATAGCCGGTATTTGGTGGTTTATTCTAATTTTTATAGTGCTCTTTGCGATTCAGTATCATTTTATCGTTCTTTACGAGGAAGAAAATCTTAAAAATAAATTCGGGTCTCTTTATCTGGCTTACACCGAATCCGTTCCCAGATGGCTGCCATTGGGTCCGGGAAATATTGATGTCGATAATCCAGTAGATCCCAGCTTAATTAAAGCATTTAAGAGTGAAAAAAATACCTATGTCGCAATAATATGCGCCATAGGTTTTTTTATCTTAAAGTATATCTTATTTCCTGATACGACGATCTATAGTGCGCTCTTTTAAAAGGAAACCGTTCAAAGGTTCAGAAGTTCAGGGTTCCAGGAAAAATCAAGTGGTTTTAAAAGATGAACGTCCAACATCGAACAGAATGAACATCGAACATATTAAAAGATGAACGTCTAACATCGAACATCGAACGTCGAACGTCGAATAATGATGTCGCTCCGCTCCTCAAATTATTTTAAAATCGAATTAAAAATATGAACGTCTAACCTTGAGTGACTATTTCTTTTTCTTTTCAGCCGTTTTGATACTCGTAACAAAAATTTTAATTAATTCTTCTGTTTCCTCTAAAATATCATTTAGTAGTTCAGGTTTTTTAATTAATGGTACCTTCTTAATAAGTTTTAACCATCTTTGGGTTTCCCTAAATTCTTTTAATGAGATGCGAAGTTTATGAACAAAATCCTTTGGGGACTCCACTGCCTGGGCTTCACCATGGTTTGGATAAGGTGAAGTCCCAGATCTTAACAATTG
>CAZQOH010000529.1:0-1838 GCA_964594355.1 uncultured Desulfobacterales bacterium | reverse complement strand
TCACATTTACAATGTTGAAACCTGTCCGTGCCCACACTTTTGAACGTTACCAAAGGGTTAGTCTTGTGTCTCTTGGCATCGAAGTGTCCTATTGTAGTTGAAAACCCAATGTCATTAATTTGAGAGAATCAAAAACGGCCCAACATGCCAACATTATTAATAAATCAATTGATATGATGGTATCGATATAATATGATCACTTTCAAAAATAACAGGCAGTTATCATTGGGGACTCAGGGGCGTCTTTTCGATTATAACTTTCCACACTGTTCCTCGGAGTTTTGTTACTAAACACAAAACCCCTCTATTCATTAGCGAAAAGAGAGGCTTTGTTGTATTCTATAGCCATGGGAGCGGCTCCCGGTTTCTAAAATTGTCTGGTGGCTGATATGTTTTTCGAATTAACTATTTGACCTTAAATGAAAAAACAAAAAAAATCAATGGTGAAATGCATGGTTGCGGGTTTCGAATTTCGCATTGCGAATTGTAAGTTGCTGGTTCTGGATTACGTGTCACGTGTCGAAGGAATTCTCGTTATTATTTAATAAAAAACCTCAAGTTCATTTATCCAATTTCGTTCATCAAAGTGTCGTGAACCTCCTTATCTTCAATACCAAGATAACGCATTGTAACAGCCGGGCTGGAATGGTTGAAGCGCTTAGAAATAATTTCAAACCCGACTCCATGAACTGTACGTTGAATATAACCCCATGTTTTTCTAAATGTATGTGCCCCATAGTTTTCCCGCAAGTTGATTGCGCTTGTCCATTTCTTAATCAGTTTATTTACCGCAGACACATTCAAAGCCTGGTTTCCTTTCCGGCTTTTAAAGAGATAATCTTCATCGTCTGGACTTATCTGATCAAGATAATTCTTTAGGGCTTTATAAACGGCTTTATTGATGACCAGGATATTATCCTTTTTGGTTTTGGACTCTCTGATTTTTAGCGTATCGCCAATTTTAAGATTTTTTATCTGGGCAACTTTCAGTTTTAACAGGTCGCCGGTTCGGAGTCCGTTGTTAATCCCCATGGTGAATAATAGATAATTCCTTGGATTGTCTGCCAAAAGTTGTGAGATCGCCTTTATGTCTTTTATTTTCCGAATCGGGACCACGGTTATTTGTGATCCCTTTTCGGGACGGTTGGAATGTTTTAATTTTTTCATAATCTCTATCTTTTGTAAATGCCATATTTTATTAATTTTATTATAACATACCCGGCATTCAAATTAAAGAGATGACAAGGCTGTCTCTAAAATATCGTTGAAAAACCTTAATATTAGCGGATTTTACGGGAATAGACGAATGCCAACTATTTGCACAAAGTTGGCATTCAGACCGTGGGCTCTTTCATAGAATTTTAAACCTGTGTATAATTGAAACATCACATATTTTAAACCAACCATATGCGCAAAGAAAAAACGATCCAGCAAATTTCTTTTTGGATCCGTCTTCTTGGAATTATAATATCAGTCTATGGTCTTTTTCAAAACCGCTCGTTTTATATCATTCTGGGCGTAGTCTTTTTCACATCATCCGCGTTGCTTTCTTTAAAATTACTATCAACCAAACGAAAATTGAAAAAATCGAATATTATCCTGGAGGGCCGCAGTATCGATGCTCTCAGTTTGGCTAACCTGAAAAGGCTACATAACGAATCATTAAAAGTCCAAGAGGCTGTTCATTGGTTCAGGATTTTTAAAAACGATCTCATTATTTTTTTCAAATACATTGGTTATTGCAAAAATAAATCCGGTGAAAACGGATTTATATTTAGCATTGATGAAGTGGTATAGTTAAAGTGGACACTCCGAAAAGCATGTTATAAGAACTATCT
>CAZQOH010000528.1:0-1848 GCA_964594355.1 uncultured Desulfobacterales bacterium | reverse complement strand
AAATCCGAATGTTCCAAATTCAAAACAAATGCGGTTAAACACCTTCATTTTAAAGTGTTTTGAGAATTTTAATTTATGTCATTCGAATTTGTTTAGAATTTCGATATTCGAATTTAGGATTTCCCCGTCTCTGATAAGTGGATTAAATATAACCACTTTTACGACATTTCATTTTGCCAATTTGGAATACGGAATTTATGAGACGGGGCACTAGTCATAATATTTCTATAGTATATTAAAAGGAATAAACTATGAAACAAAAATTTTTAATTTTAAAAGATGAAGATAAAAACGAATTGATAATCAGGGAATTTGCAGAATTAGACAAAGAAAATTTCTCACTTCTATGCGAAGAAACGTATGATAATAAAACGATAGAATCCGCAATTAAAAAAGGCAAGAGACTACTTATTTCCACGTTAGGTACGAAAAATATGTATCCGCCAGGTTTATATGCAGATAAGATAGCAGAATCGGTTATTGCGATATATAGTTCTGAAAGCGATCAACCCGTGGAGCTTTTTTTCGATGATATCGATATAGTTAAAGAAGTTAAGGAAGAACCGGAGATCCTGGATATTATTGAAGAGGAATCGGAAGAGATTTTTGGATTGCTTGAAGAAGATAGTGCTGGTGAAGATATAGTGGAAAAAAAGACAATGGGGAAGATTAAATCATCTATTAAAATTGCAGATGATGAGTCGCTTGTTGATACAGAAGATAGTTAACTAATCAATTTAAACCACTACCTCCGGTGGTGGTAATTTGACTATTTAGAGCAATAAAGAGCCATAATGAAGTATCCTTTGACCGGCGTTATATTAGCCGGTGGACTGAACACACGTTTTTTTGGAAAAAACAAAGCTTTTTTTCGTGTCGGAGGGATAAAGCTTCTTGACCGCGTCTATGGAGTATTTCAAGATCTATTTGAAGAAATTATCCTGGTTACGAATGATCCGATTCAATATCTTGAATGGGATCTAAAAATTGTTTCAGATTTATTTCCTTTCCGAAGCTCTTTAACAGGAATACATACAGGCCTTTTCTATATAAGTACACCTTTCGCATTTTTTGCCGGCTGTGATACCCCTTTTCTTAAAAGAGAAATAGTTGAAACCATCATTAACGGTATAGAACCCCTCATTGATGTGGTTATTCCTGAAACTTCAGCAGGGCTGGAACCGCTTTGTGCCGTATATTCGAAAGAGTGTATTAAACCTGTTGAAAGACATATCAAACAACAAAAAGTTAAAATTCAGCGGGCTATTAAAAATGTCCGCATAAAAAAAATCCCTGAATCAGTTTTAAGGGATAAGGATCCTGCACTAATTTCTTTTTTTAATATTAACACACAAGATGACCTTGTCTTGGCAGAGAGTATGGTTCAGTAAGAAGGTGACCTCAAATGAATATTTTACATTTCATTGATATAATTAAAAAACACCCGGATTATGACAAGATAGGAATGATCCTGTGCCATAATGGTGTTGTCCGCAGCACATCACGAGATGGCCGAAAAGTTACCGGCTTAAAAATAGAAATCGATCATAAAAAACTGCATCAGATACTTCAGGAGCATAAAAAAAGACCCGGTATTGTTGATATATTGGTAGAAATTGCAGAAAACAGAGATCTTACCGTAGGAGATGATGTAATGATTCTGGTCGTTGCCGGAGATATAAGGGATAATGTTATTGAAACACTTAAAGACACACTAAATGCCATCAAAACAACCGTTACAAGAAAGACAGAATTTTTTGCGTAATATCCATCACAGCCGATTCGCCAAGTGATTTATACCGGTTGTCATAAATATGTTCCGATTGACCAGCATCTGAACTTCCGAGC
>CAZQOH010000527.1:0-1851 GCA_964594355.1 uncultured Desulfobacterales bacterium | reverse complement strand
AGGGCGGCTATTGATAAGGCACAATTTTCCTACCGGCAATATTTTATCTTTTTTTGAAATGATTCAATTATTATTTATACTCTTTTCAGCTAAAGATGTTTTTGTTAAGTGCCGATAAATATTAATAATTAATATTTGATATTCCCTTTTTATTGATCTGGCCCGGAATTTGCTTATCTTTTTAATAGGAGGCCTCAATGAGCATAGTTGCCAGTGTAAAAGTTCAAGATGTTATAGTTTTAGGATCTGATAGTGCGACTCAGATATGGGGTAGTATTCCAGGTGGCCAGCAAGGAGTATTAAAAGTCTATGAAAACGCACAAAAGCTTTTTCCTTTAAAAAAACTCCCTATTGGGATTTTATCCTATGGGATGGGAAACATAGGCCCAAAATCTATTGGCACTATCATTAGAGAATTTTCAAAAACGAATAACTACACAACTGATGAACTATATACAATTGAAGATATCGCTAAAAATTTATCTAAATACATTTCCAGTCTTCACGGCGGTCTGTATGGTAAATTGGCTGTTGAAAAAAGGCCTCAGCTAGGGATATTTATTGCAGGCTATTCTTCTAATGAAAGTCTTGGTGAAGAATGGGAATTTAACATTCCAACAATGGAAAGTCCTAGAAAAGTAAGACCAAAGGAAAAATATGGAAGTAGCTGGCGAGGGGTTTCTTTGCCTTTCAGCCGGTTGTACTTTGGTCATGATCCAAGATTAACTAGAGAAATTGTGCCTGAAGATAAACTTGAAGAGACAAAGCCCCTTCTAGATAAATATAGGACAAACGTTATGTATGATGGTATGCCGGTTCAGGATGCCATCAACTTTGTGAAATTTATACTTAAAACAACAATTGATTATGCTTCATTTGAAATAGGTCCTCCATCATGTTCTGAACCCATCCAGATTTCTGTTATTAATGAAGAAGGTTTTTATTGGGTTATGGAGCCATCCCCTTATTTAGGAGGTAAGACATGACTAACATTAATTTACAAGATGCTAATCAACCTGAAGTTTTTGATAAGGATCTCTCTATTAATAATTTTTTACCTTTGATGCGATCTATAGCTTCCATTGATATATTTGATTTCGACTTATATCTTTTAGAAGAAAGCGATATTAGTATGATGATCATGGAGGACGAAAATTTAATTCAAAGCATTGAGGCGGCAAAAGTTCAAATGCGTAATGGGGAAGCTTATTTATCCTATGATGATGTATTTGGAGAGTAATCTTCTATGGTTGAAGCGCGATTCACGCCTGAATTTTCTAAAGCATTGAAAAAATATTCTAGTGTCAAAAAAAGCGCGCAAACAAAAATAGATATTCTTCTTCAAAACCCATTAGGATTTGGAGAGCCATTAAAATACGATCTTGAAGGTTTAAGTAGCATTCCAGTTAAAAGAGGTTTTATTGTTATTTATGTTTATTGTAAGGAATGCAGGATAAAAGGATACAATATAATTAACAATTGCAAAGATTGTGAACAAACTCCAGATGAGGTTGTTAAATTTTTAACAATAGGCCCTCACGATAAAGCTTATAAAGCATCCAAGACGATAGACCTACCATAAGTACAAATTGTAAAAAACCGAAAACCTGACTTCCAAGAACGGAAGCCGGTTTTTTTTGATTTGTTGGGTATGGTGTTAGGTATAACTTTTTTACAAACAAAAAGAGGATTTATGGCAGACCATAAACCCTTGGAATAATTTGGTAAGCCCGGCTGGGTTCGAACAAGCGGCTTTCAGCTCCAGAGGGTGCGACACGCTCAGACTGGAGGCTCCGACTATCTATACGTAACAAAATAACAATTGACCGATAATGGTTTCGGGTTCAATAT
>CAZQOH010000526.1:0-1853 GCA_964594355.1 uncultured Desulfobacterales bacterium | reverse complement strand
AATCGCTGCTTACTGTTCATGACGTAGAGTTACGTGCAAAATTCAGGTACTAATTAATAAGCTTTAAAAGTCGTTAAATTTTAAGTAGTGTAGTGTCAAACTTAAATCAATTTTTTTATGATCAGTTTTTTATTTTCAAAATTCTCAAGGGGTGATTATACTAAATATCAGAAAAGCCAGTGTAAATGATGTAGATGGAATTATAAAACTTGTCAATTACTATGCTGAAAAAGAGTTGCTGCTGCGAAAAAGTGCATTTAAAGTGTATACAAAATTAGCGTTTTTGTTTATAATAATAAAACCTTTGCGAACTTTGCGTATGCGGTGAAAAAATACATTGCAACAGGAAAATATGTTACTCGAATTCCGTGATATAACGTTTAGATACCCGGGTGCCGACAATTATGTTTTTAATAATCTGTCGCTTAAAATGACTGATCCAGGTTTTAATGGACTATTCGGGCCTTCAGGTGTTGGAAAGACTTCCCTTGCAAAAATTGTTACCGGTGAAATTATGGGGTATTCAGGAGAAGTCAAGACGAAGGATATGAATAATCTCCTTTATTCTTATAACCTTGAAAGGCTTCCTGGCTGGGCAAGCGTCGGAAACCACATAGAGAAAATTACACCGTCTTCTAAAAAAGAGAGAAAGAATGATCTGATTGGCCTCTTTGGAATTGAGAAATGTATGAAGTTAAGATTCTCTCAGCTGTCATTGGGACAGCAAAATCGAATAAACTTACTACGGTACTTGCTGCAGGATTTTCGTCTTCTGATTATGGATGAAAGTCTTGCAAATGTGGATGAACGTACCAGAGAAAAAATTATTTTGAAAATTAAGGATATGTTTCCGGAAACATATTTTTTATATATTTCACATAATGTGATTGAGGTTTCAAAATATTGTAAGCAGATTCTTGTTCTTCGTAGTGCGCATAAAGTACCGCAAGTGCTTTCAATTGAAGGTCAAAACCACATGACAAATAAGACTTTAAGAAAAAATAACCTTGAGAATACCATGCTGGAGATCATGAATGCTTCATAGAAGAATATATCAATTTTTAATCATATATTGCCTGGGACTCTTCTTTTTGCTCCTGGTAAAATATGTGTTGAATCTTTCAGATTATGTAATACCAAGCCCTGTTGACATATGGAAGACCTTCAATCAGGTTTTTATTAGATATTTTTATGATGTTATGAACACACTTTCGGTTGCCGTTATTGGTCAAATAATCTCCATCTGTCTTGCATTTCTTGTGGGGATTTTAGGTCGTAAGACCACCTGGTTCGGTTCATTTGTCAAAGTGGCCGCCTATAATGTTCAGGCTTATCCGATTGTTGCTATTGCACCGATTATTTTTATTCTTTTAGGTGATGGGTTTATTACAAGGCTTTTGATTGCCGCTATGATCTGCTACTTTCCAATTCTTTTGTCTGTTATCGGCATTATGTCGGAGCCGGTGGCCGATATTGAGCACTTTTATAGGGTTACCGGAAGAATGAGATGGCAACTTGAGGTCAAGATTCGTGCTTTTGAAAACTTAGGCAAACTTTCTACAGTAATAGCAGGAAGTGCGACCCTTGCCGTGGCCGGTACCATTGTGGCTGAGTTTATTGCAGCAAATGCCGGCATAGGATACAGTATTCGCATAGCTCTTTATCAGAGTGATCTCTCAAAAATCTTAATCGCACTCTTTTTGATAGGGATTATCCTATCCATTTACCAGGGACTTTTAGAATCTACGGGATATTTGGTAAGAAAGGGATGGGCGAGTGCTTGAGGACTCAGATGACGGACGACGGACTCCAACATTTAGATATCACGTGAGCGGATAAATTAGACCATTACT
>CAZQOH010000525.1:0-1864 GCA_964594355.1 uncultured Desulfobacterales bacterium | reverse complement strand
AAAATTAGAAAAGAAAGGCGTTTTGAAATGTCATTGTCTATATTAACAAAAAAGGGCCAAACAACAATTCCAAAAGGTGTTCGGGAATTTCTAAACATCAAACCAAATGATAAAATCTTATACCTTATGGAGGGAAACAGGGTGATTATTAAACCCCTTAAAGGAAATATTCTCGATCTAAAGGGAAGTGTGAAGACGAAGGAGAAGCCCATAAACTTTAAGAAAATTAGAAATGAGACGAAAAAAAAGATTGCACGGAAAATTGTCGAGGGTAGCTAAATGAGATTTGTTGATACCAATGTATTTATCAGATTCTTAACCGAGGATATACCGGAAAAAGCAGGCGCCTGCGAAGAATTATTCAAAAAGGCAATTGCCGGCAAAGAAAGACTTTTTACTACAGACCTCGTTATTGCTGAAATCATATGGGTTTTAGAATCCTATTATGAACTCCCTAAAAATGAAGTCCAGGAGAAGGTTGAGAAAATATTGAATACGCCCAATCTGATTTGTCCGCAAAAGGAGGTTATATTAGGTGCCCTTAATTTGTACAGTGAGAAGAACATCGATTATATCGATGCCTTTAATGCTCTTATATTAAAGGATAAAAGTATTGAAGAAATCTACTCATATGATCAGCATTATGACCGAGTGGATTGGTTAACCAGATTAGAGCCATGATGTAGTTTGACTTCAGTAGGTAGCTTTCCTTCTGCATCCCGATTTGAGAGACGTACTTTGCAAGAAAAATCACATTTTACATCTGAATAAAGTGCTAACCATCACATAGTATGGCCGAAAATTCTTGACGGCCACTCTTTACGCCATATCGCTGCTTCCCCGTTTTATTTTAGCTGCTGGTTGAAAGCGGGGTGACGAATTGAGCGCAAACGCAGATTGATTGAAACTGCAAAGGTTTTTTTTTGATATTGGCGTTGTTTCAGTCCTCCTGGATTACAAAACCCTGACCCCGGGCACTGCAGAATATGGCAGGGTATTCGAACATTTCATTCTTCAAGAATGCCTGTTTCTCCAAATCCGCCTAAAGACCGGCGGACAAGATTCAAAATCCGCAAACAAAATATGATGCTATCGCATAAATATTTGATTCTTAATTGATGACTTGACAACTCACAATAAAATGATATTATGCCATTATGAGAACAACGATTACCATAAATGATGACCTTTTACGAGAACTGAGACAAAAAGCTCATGATACCAACTCGCCTTTTAAAGAGGTTGTGAATAAAGCCCTGCGAGCCGGGTTAAGGGATACGGGAAAGCGAAAAGCATCCAAACCGTATAAGTGCAAATCCTTTTCACTCGGTTATCCGCCAAAAGCTGATATCAATAGGGCTCTTGATCTCGCCGAACATTTGGAGTCTGAAGAAATCGCCAGAAAGCTTTTACTCCGAAAATGAAACTTGTCGACATTAATTTACTTATCTACGCCATTAATAAGGACACCCCTCATCACTCAAAGGCAAAAATGTGGCTGGAAGCTTCCTTGTCGAGCGATGAACCGCTCGGCTTTGCGTGGATCGTCATTTTGGGTTTCTTAAGAATTATTACCAACAGCAGTATCATGCCAAAAGCCCTTCCTTCGGAAATTGCCTTGGAACTTGTAGATGAATGGCTTGACCAGCCATCATCGCAAATCGTTGTACCAACGGAGCGGCATTGGTCAATTTTCAAGGAACTTCTCATGCCTCTAGGAACGGCAGCCAACTTAACATCAGATGCGCATCTTGCTGCACTGGCCATCGAATACGGCGCACGACTATATTCCACGGATAACGATTTCAGCCGATTTGATACTTTGCGATGGACAAATCCAATTGAATAGATGATGAAATTCCGC
>CAZQOH010000524.1:0-1865 GCA_964594355.1 uncultured Desulfobacterales bacterium | reverse complement strand
TACATGGCGCCAGACAACGCAATTTAAATTTTAGATGCAGAAACGGCAGGAGACACCGATATGTTTCCAAAGTGTCTCCTGCCTTCAAAAAGGAAAGGGAATTAAAATAATATGGAATATGAGGAAGCAAAAGAAAAAATAGTCGAAGGGCTTAAAAAGAAAAAAGGGAAAACCAAGTTTTACTTCAATGACCTGGCTAAAATACTTGGTGAAAAGCCCAGAGCGGCAAAAAAGCTGATCACCAAAATGATAGAGGAACAGGTCCTCGAATACTGGTCAAGCGGCAGCACATCATTGTATGGTCTCAAAGGATACGGCAAGCAGGCTCAAGCCGAGGAAAAGGAATAAAGATCTCTTTCCTTAAAAAAAACACCTATTTGTAACATTTGATTTTTGAAACTGACTTCAATACAGCAAGATGTGGCATTTCCCAGAATTGTTATTGCAGCCTTACGGGGAGGATCCGGGAAGACCATACTATCTGTGGGTATCATTGCTGCATGGACAAAGCTTGGAAAGTCAGTAGCACCTTATAAAAAAGGTCCGGACTATATAGATGCGGGCTGGCTTGCCATGGCGGCGGGCCGGCCCTGTTACAATCTGGACACCTTCCTGATAACAAAAGAACAAGTCTTAAAATCCTTTCTTTCCCATGCCTTAGAAAATGATATAGCAGTTATAGAGGGAAACCGCGGTCTTTATGACGGTATCGACTCCGAAGGGAGCACCAGTACTGCAGAACTTGCAAAACTTCTCAAGGCCCCGGTTATTCTTTGCATTGATTGCACAAAAACCACTCGGACAATGGCGGCTGTTGTCTCGGGATGCATCCAATTCGATCCTGATGTAAATATAAAAGGGGTTGTTTTAAACCGTGTTGCAGGTTCAAGACATGAGAGTGTGCTAAGAAGAAGTATTGAACAATACTGCGGCATATCAGTGCTTGGTGCCGTCCCAAAAATGAGCAAACAGAATTTCCCCGAACGGCATATGGGGCTTATACCTACGCCTGAACATGAATGGGGGAAAGATTCGATTGCTGAGATGGCCAAAGTTGCAGAAAAGTTTCTTGATCTTGATTCTTTGGCAAAAATTGCCTTCGATGCGGCAGCTAAGAAGCCGGAGGACAGAGGGCGGAGGGCAGAGGGCGGTAGACATAGGACAGACGGCAGACGGCAGAAGACGGAAGAAGGAAGATGGAGAGCGGAGATCCGTATTCAGGATCCAGTAGCCAGGATCGGCATCATTAAGGATTCTGCATTTCAATTTTACTATCCGGAAAATATCGAGGCGTTCGTCAAAGCAGGTGCTGAAACAGTATTTATCAGTCCACTTGCGAGTGATACAATACCTTCTGTTGATGCTCTTTATATAGGTGGCGGATTTCCAGAAACACATGCAGAGAAATTGGCTGAAAACGCAAAATTTAAAGAACAGTTAAAATCGTTGGCGAAAGAAGGTCTTCCCATATATGCTGAATGCGGCGGTTTAATGTACCTGGGGGAAGAATTGATTTTAGAGGGACGATCGTACCAAATGGCCGGGGTTTTACCGATTGTTTTTGCTTTTTCTAAAAAGCCGCAAGGGCATGGATACACAATCATTAGAGTAGAAGAAAAAAATCCGTATTTCAGAATCGGCACCGAGTTAAGAGGCCATGAGTTTCACTATTCACGTGTCTTAAAATGGCGAGGGAAAGACAAAGATCTGGTATTTTCAATGCAAAGAGGAACAGGCTTCCATAACAACAGAGACGGTGTTTGTTATAAAAATGTCCTCGCCACATATACCCATGTACATTCATTGGGAACACCTTCCTGGTCGGAGGCCATAATTCGTAATGCGATTTCATACAAGAAGGTAAG
>CAZQOH010000523.1:0-1866 GCA_964594355.1 uncultured Desulfobacterales bacterium | reverse complement strand
TTGAAGCTACAAAGGAGTTAACCATTGAGGATATGATTGTTGAAGAAGATATGGTTGTTACCATATCGAATAGCGGTTATATCAAGCGGAATCCAATCACGCTGTACCAGAGCCAGCACCGAGGTGGAAAAGGGAAGACCGCTATGGGTACAAAGGAAGAAGATTTTGTTTCTTCTCTCTTTGTGGCATCCACTCACCACACATTCCTTTTCTTTACAAATCAGGGAAAGATATACTGGTGCAAGGTATATGAAATTCCCCAGGCGGGTCGCCAGAGCCGTGGTAAGGCGATTGTTAATCTTCTTAACTTTGAGAAGGGTGAAAAACTTACAACGGTCCTGAATGTTCCATCATTTGAGCCTGGTTATCATGTTATTATGGCCACAAAAAACGGACTGGTTAAAAAAACAGACCTAATGGCATACAGCCGACCCAGAAAAGGAGGTATTATTGCCTTGAATCTGGCTCAAGGAGATGAACTGATTGCAGCAATGATTACCGATGGAACATACAATGTCTTTTTGGGTTCTTCAATGGGAAAATCTATACGTTTTCACGAATCTGATGTTCGACCAACCGGTAGAATTGCAGGGGGAATACGTGGTATGCGTCTTGCTTCTGGTGATCGGATTGTAGGTATGGAGGTTTTAAGCCATGGCCAGACTCTGTTTACGGTAACTGAAAACGGATACGGTAAAAGAACCTCAATTGATGAGTATCCCGTTCAGAAACGTGGAGGCATGGGTGTTATAACAATAAAGACCAGCGAACGGAACGGACAGGTCATTGCGATTCTACTTGTGGAAGACCACGATGACCTAATGCTCATGACTGACATTGGAAAGATAATACGGATGCCCATAAAAGGAGTTTCGGTTATCAGCCGTAATACACAGGGTGTAAAGCTTATTGGAATAGAACCGGAAGAGAGAGTTGTCGGAGCGGCCGGACTTGCTGAAAAGGAAGAGTAAACATAACTATTCCGATATCTTGAATTTCTATCATAAACTTTACAAAATCTTCTCTCTGTGCCATGGTGCCTTTGTGGCTGAAAAAAAATGAACAAAAATGAAAATAAGATCAAAAATAGGCAACCCGCGTCATAAGGGAGAAGGCCACCGGAATAGGCTGCGGAACAAATTTCTTGATTCAGGACTATCCGGTTTCCATGACTATGAGGTTATTGAACTCCTGCTGACAATTGCTACTCCACGAAAGGACTGTAAAGAATCCGCAAAAGCTGCTTTAAGAAGGTTCAAAAATTTGCAGGGTGTACTCGAAGCATCACCTAAAGAGCTTAATGAAATTAAGGGAATAGGACCAAAGAATCTATTTGGGGTCAAGCTTATAAAGGCTGCTGCCGACCGATATCTTGAAAAGAGATTGATAAGAAAAGATCCTATAAACAGTTCCAAAGAATTGTTTGATTATCTCTACATCAGCATAAGAGATAAAAGCCGTGAGTGCTTTAAGACTATTTTTCTCGATGCCAAAAACAGGGTTATTGCAACAGAGACTCTCTTCGAAGGAACATTAAACGCCAGTTCTGTTTATTCCAGGGAGGTTATAATTGCCGCCCTTAATCATCATGCCGCAGCGCTTATCTTTGCACATAACCATCCCTCAGGTGACCCAAAACCGTCAGAAGATGATATCTCCGTTACACAACGGCTTATTTTTGCATGCAGGGTAATGGGAATAACGGTTCACGAACACCTAATAATAGGAGAAAATAAATATTTCAGCTTTGCGGATCAGGGCTTTATCGCAAGAATGAATCGAGAATTTGATAAACAGAATCCCAATTGAGTAAAAAACCAATTGGGAGTTATTCGTTATTTGTTATTGGTTATACCGGTTGTCATA
>CAZQOH010000522.1:0-1869 GCA_964594355.1 uncultured Desulfobacterales bacterium | reverse complement strand
TTGATGGTCTCGTAAAAAGCCGGTTTTCAAAAATAGGAAATTCTGGACCCCTATGTCAAGTTTGACATGACTGAAGTCATGAATATTTTACTCAACATTATCTTTAAGTCCCTAATGAGGTACAGATGAAGCGATAATAGGTCCTCTTTTGAGTCACGGAGATCCATTTTGGCCTTCTCCATCTCATTTTGGATATACCTCTTGATATTTATAGCAAGGGCTTTCATGTATACGGACATAGCAACCCGATCTTTTCCCCTGGTCCAAACTCGTTTAAGCCCTGTGATTCGATCAGCTTCGGAGATGGTCCCCTCAATCCCCGAACGGATCTTATAGCGCTCTTTGAAATTCAAATCCTCTTGTTCTACTCTACGATGGGATCCGGCCATGTCCTTGGGTTTGTATCGTAATCGGTATCGACCTTTCTTTCGCCGTTTCACCAGGCAGATAGGTCGGAGTTCACAGTTGATGCAATGGTCACCCGAGAAGATAGCCTCAATCATCGCTCCGTTGTTTATCGGACGAGAAAAAAGAGGTGCATGACCTTTGATGCAGGATGTCACCTGACGGTAATCTACAGTGACCTTAAAAGCTGATAGCTGCATTTTTTCCTTATTAGGCGGTTTCCCAACCGTAACAGGTGCACTGAGTTCGACACCTATATCTTTTGCCTCTAGGATATTTTCACCACTACCATATCCTGCATCAGCAAAAAGTTCTTCCGGTTTATGGTTCCTCTTTTCAAGACGATCAATAACAGGAATGACATCTTTCTGATCATTGACATGAGCCCCATCCGTTGAGACATCCGTGATGACCTGGAAAGGGTTCTCTTTCACGCAGGTCTCAGTAAGCGATGCCTTGTACCCCTTGCCTTTATGGCCATAGGTCGCATCAGGATCGGAGGGGTTTTGAAGAGACTCAGATGATATCTCCTTGGGTTTTTTAAGACTCACTTTGGGAACATCCTCTTCGGTGATGTCACATTGCTCTTCAAGCAGCCTTACCATTAACTGGTATGATTTCATACGGCTCACCTGCCGGTGACCTCTGAAACGATCTACCAGATCAAAAAGGTGACGAGCAGTTTTGGAAAGACGACGCTTGGCACGAGAGGATTTGACATCGGCAAAATACCCTGAACGCTTCAGATATACCTTGTCGTATAGTTTAGGCAGTTTTTTGTTGAGCCCAGGATGTTTCCTTTTAAGTTGACCGAGAAATCCTTCTATAGTTCGAACAAAAAGCTGCAACCGTGAAAGGTTGGACATGTTGGATATGATCTGTGTAGAGTCTAACCGCTGCTTCTCTGTGCTCAGTCCGGTATTGTTGATGATTTTATCAGTGATCCCAGTGAATATCTCTCGGGCCTTGTTATTGGTTGTGATCAACACACGGAAGTTATGCAAAGTCTTCTGGGAAATGTGTGATTCAAGAGCATTGATATCAAAGGCATACTGCCATCTGAGATCAAATTCCAGTGAGCCGAGTACTTGCTCATCGGTCAGGTTTTGGTATTCTTTTAATATACTTATTCCTGTCATAATAGCTACAGGTACAATTGGCCTGCCGTTATCTGGACAATAGAAGGGACGAAACGATTCCTCATCGATTAATGGTAGAATATGATGACGGAAGGGACCAGCCCATGTTCTTTCCAGAGCTTCGACTTTATCGCGGGGAAGATAAACATCGTGGTCGAAGATTGTTTTTTGGGTCTTTTTAAGTCTGAACACGAAGTGTCCTCCTTAAGTAAAGATGATAAAAAACAATACCAGATCCGGAATGAAAAGTCAATGAAAATATAATGATAATACAGCAATATTAACTATATAATTACATGATAAGGGTTTTTACGAATTAATCAAA
>CAZQOH010000521.1:0-1870 GCA_964594355.1 uncultured Desulfobacterales bacterium | reverse complement strand
CAATTTCTCCTCAGACTTTGTTAATGGCATTTTCAATGATGGGGGGATTTTGGGCACCGGAATTGAAGTATGCCGGTTATGACAAAGTGATCCTTCGCGGCAAGTCCCCCGATCTGGTTTATTTGTGGATAAACAATGACAAAGTAGAAATACGTGATGCCTCTCATTTGCAGGGTAAAGGCGCTATTGAGACTGCAGAACTTATTCGGCAGGAGTTGAATGAGCCGAAAGCCCAGGTGGCGGCTATCGGCCTGGCCGGTGAAAACAGGGTCTATTTTGCTTCCATCGAGCAGGGCCGGTCAAGTGCCAGCCGACTGGGAATAGGCGCCGTTATGGGAGACAAAGGGGTAAAGGCGATAGCTGTCCGAGGAACAAAGGACATCAATGTTGCCCAACCGGCTGAATTCCTGGAGCTTTGCCAAGAAGTGCTGGAATATATAAAATTCCGAAATGAAAATCCAGTTCCCGGCGTAATGACTATTTTACAAGGGCTCGGGTCGCCGCAGGAAATGGCAACCCATGATGAGAAGTGGCACACCGAGAATTTCATGTGGGGGAATTCCCGCGTCCGCAAAAGAGATTATTGGAACGAGGAGGTCGCAAAGGCGTGGACAGAGACGATGGAGAGTATGCGGACACGACTAATCAGTTGCTTTAACTGCCCCATGAAATGCGGGGCCACAATTTCCCCTCCGGGCCAGCCAACATACATGATGAAATGTTTCTCGAAACTGACATATACAATGGCGGCCTATTCAGACCTGGATTTTGGTTTCAAATTCGCTCAACATGCTACGGAATATGGAGTGGACGGTTTCTCAACCCCGCAAGTGTTGGCCTTTGCCATCGAGCTTTACGAAAACGGGATTTTAACTGATAAAGATTTTCCAGAAATGCCGTCCGACAGCGAGGGGAGATTTTACTGGTTACTTGACAGAATTGTCCGGCGGGAAGGGATAGGAGATGTTCTGGCCAATGGTACCTATTGGGCAGCCAAAGAGATTGGTAAGGGCGCGGAAGAATATGCGCATAATAATATTAAGAAACATGAACAGCTGCCTCTCAAGCTGTCGATGTTGAATCCGGTTTATTTCCTGATGTATGCTACCGGCGAGAAGATAAACATTACCCAGATTGAAGGGCAGTTCCCCCAGGCACCTTACCTTAAGAGAGAGCATAGAGAAGCGTTTGTAAAGGACTGGTTCCAAGTTCCGGATGAAAAGTTCAAACAATATTTTTTGGACTGGGAACCACGCGGAGAAAACTCAAATCCTTATTACCCGACCGTTCAAATGTCTTGTGACATTGTCGACTGGCAGGAAATGATGCACTACATCGATGACGCCCTCGGAATGTGCGCCGGTTTGTCATCCTTCCCCTTGAAGCCTCCCTATCACATACACAATTACCCGGACTTCATCTCAGCCGGGGCCGGGATCGAAATGGATGAAGCCAAACTAACACAAGCTGCCAAGCGGTACCGGACTTTAGTTAGAGCTTTTAATATAAGAAGGGGCATGCGCAGAAAAGATGACAAGCCTCCGGAGAACCATTGGAAGAAAAGATTTCCCGAGCTTGAAAAGGAGCTCTTAGATGGGTATTACAAATTCAAGGGGTGGAATAATGAGGGTATCCCTACGAAAGAGTCCTTACATGAATTGGGTTTGGATTACGTGGCCGAAGACTTTGTCGAGAGGGGGATTTTGACGGATAGCGAAGATGATTCTTCCAAAGCGGCTTCAGCGGAAAATGAGATAAAATAGAGTGGAGGGTGTGTACCGTGGAGGGTGTGAAAAAAAAGAAAACAGTTAAAACAATAAAAATTGATGTTGATAAATGCAATGGTTGTCGGGCATGTGAGGTCATCTGC
>CAZQOH010000520.1:0-1881 GCA_964594355.1 uncultured Desulfobacterales bacterium | reverse complement strand
TAATTAGTGCCCGTCCGTAGAAATATAAATAATTGAAATAATAAAATTAATTGTCATTTTCATCTTGCGAAGATTTCTGAAAAATGCTATGAGTAAACATGTAAATTCAATGAGTTATAGTTATTTTCTCTGTTCATAGTCGTTTTTTGCCAAATCTTCGGAGGTAAAATCGTTGAGACACCCATTTATTCCACAAATGAGTATCGGTTCCATTCCAATTTCTGAAATTGAATTTGATATCTATTCTCGTCATGAAATGGTTCCGATACTGACGGCTTTACAGCATTTTTATGTAAACCGCAAATCCAGTGTTAGAAAGATCTGCAAGCTGATCAAAGAAGATATTATTGATCAGCAAGATGAAAAATATGGCTGCACCGGTTTAAGTTACTGGGAAATACTTGTTTTGGCTTCTGTACGCCTTGGGTGCGACCTTGATTATGATCAGCTCAGCGACCTTGCCGATAACCATGCAAAACTGCGTCAAACGATGGGGTTGGGCCGTTTTGATACTAAAAGATACCCCAGAAGTACAATCAATGATAACTTGACAAGCCTATCGGTTGAAACAATTATCGCCATTTCAGATATCATCGTTGAAGAGGGACATAGATTCCGTCCGAAAGCTGTAAACAAGGTTAGGGGCGACAGCTTCGTTGTTCAAAAAAATATTCATTATCCAACCGATACCAACCTGTTATTTGACGGCGTTCGAAAAACCATTGAGCTTACGGTAAAAATTGCAGAGGCTCACTCGATGGTTGGGTGGCGACAGCATGCATATCTTCTCAGAAAAATTAAAAAGATAAGGCGTAAAATCGAAAAGGTTGCAAGAAGCAGACAAAAAGACAGAGACGTCAAACTTAAAAAGCTTTACAAAAATCTGATAGAACAAGCTCACAACATCGTTGATCGGTCCTTGAAAACAATCCATACTTTTCAAGAGATGAAGAAAATATCCAACGAACCCATTTCGGCATTTTTTTATGGAGTAATTTCCGATCTTCATTACTTTATTGCAGGCACGGAATACGTAGCTGAACTTGCTGAGCGTAGGATTCTCAAGGAAGAAAAAATTCCTAACTCTGAAAAAGTCTTCAGTCTTTTTGAGCCTGATACCGAACTGATAAACAGGGGCAAGCGGCCCTATCCGATTGAATTTGGCCATAGAGTTCTTTTGATACAAGATAGCGCGGGTTTTATAATTCATTCTCATGTTATGGATATTGGATTCACAGATGAAAAAGTGATCGTAGAAGTTATGACCAAACTGCAAGAACGTTATAATGGTAAAATTCGTGCCGCCAGCTTTGATAAAGGATTTTGGACCCCAAACAATCTGGTTGAACTTTCCCAAATCATTAAAATGGTCTGTCTTCCTAAAAAAGGGAAAAAGTCTCATGCAGATGCACAGCGTGAAGGCTCAAAAGAATTTGGAAAAATTCGAAAATGGCATCCTGGGATAGAGTCAGCGATTCATGCCTTAGGGGCTGGAAATGGCCTTACAGTTTGCAGAGATAAAGGTTATAATCGATATGTTGCACTCGGAATACTAGGAAGAAATCTCCATAACCTCGGAACCATTCTCATGGAAAAAGAGCGACTACGAAAAAAGAATTTTCAAAGAGCTGAACTTAAATAGCTTTTACATATTTTCTGAGTTTAAATTTACAGGATCAGTATTTACAAAATTTGACAGAATAGATAATTACTTTCTGGTTAATAGTTTATTCTAATACCTTTATCCTTTATTAGAGAGAAATATTAGTGGGCTCAAATTTTTCTGCCCATGAAACTTTCCAATTGAGTATTTTTCGGACAGACACTAATTATGGGGTGGCGCTTAAACACTTCGGGCAATCCATAGGTAAGGCTGCAAGT
>CAZQOH010000519.1:0-1885 GCA_964594355.1 uncultured Desulfobacterales bacterium | reverse complement strand
TCAAATGCTAAAAACAATCAAGAAAATATTCATTTCATAATGGTGAATTTATTTTAAACATTAGAATTTTGGTCATTAGGGTTTGTTTCGTATTTCGGATTTCGTGCTTCTAATTTTGTATCAATTTATTTCAGCGGAGCCATAAGCCTCTGACCTGGCCCAAAGGACCAGATTTTTCAGGGCAAAATAAAAACACCATATATTGAATTTTTTCATTGACAGGCACAATATATTGTAATATTGGGAGGCTAAACACCAAATCGTTCAATTATAGCATCGGATAATAATTAAAATGGGTAAAAACATCGGTTTTGTTTCCACACGATTTGCAGGCGCAGACGGCGTTACACTTGAATCGAGTAAGTGGGCGGATGTTTTTGAAAAGAGCGGGCATAACTGTTTTTGGTTTGCCGGAGAACTTGACCGTGATCCTGAGAAAAGCTTTCTGGTCCCAGAAGTGCATTTTCAACATAAACAAAACCGATGGATCAATAAGCTGATTTTAGGTAAAAAAGGCCGAAAACCGCCGGTAACCAGAAAAATTCACGACGTAAGGTCTCTATTAAAAGCTCAGCTATATGAATTTATCGATTATTTCGGCATCGATCTATTAATTGTTGAAAATGCCCTTTCCATTCCCATGCATGTTCCCCTTGGACTGGCTCTAACGGAGACCATAGCAGAAACACAGATTCCCACCATTGCTCACCATCATGATTTCTATTGGGAACGGGTCCGTTTCTCAATTAATGCAGTCAGCGATTACCTTCGCATGTCCTTCCCTCCTAATTTGCCTAATATTCAGCACGTAGTCATCAATTCCGAAGCCCAGGAACAACTTGCGCTCCGCGCAGGGATATCATCGATCATTATTCCAAATGTTCTGGACTTTGAAAATCCACCCTTATTCGATTTAAATGGAATCAGGATCTTCCGAGAAGCCATAGGTTTAGAAGCCGATGACAGAATTATTCTGCAACCTACCCGCATCATAAAACGGAAAGGGATTGAGTTTGCTATCGAACTGGTTAAGGAACTGCAGGAACCCCGCATTAAACTGGTCATATCTCACAAAGCCGGTGATGAAGGATTTGAATATGCCGAATGGCTTAAAGATTATGCCTGCGAACATGAAGTGGATCTTCGCTTTATACCGATACGAATCACAGATCCCTGGACAAAAAATGGAAACTGTCAAAACCAATATTCATTCTGGAATGTTTATCCTTTTGCCGATTTTATCACGTATCCCAGTCTTTACGAAGGATTCGGAAATGCCTTTTTAGAAGCCATATATTTTAAGAAGCCGATACTTATTAATCGGTATGCAACATTTGTCAGAGATATTGAACCCCAAGGGTTTGACCTGGCTGTTATGGATGGATACATTTCTAAAAAAACCGTTCAATCTGTAAGAAAAATCCTTAAGTCGCCGGAACGAAAAAAACGTATGGTGGACTTTAATTACGAAGTTGCCACACGGCACTATTCTTACTCAGTACTCAGGAATCAGCTCAACGGAATTATGACAACTTTTTTTGGAAATACAATTAAACATCTCGCAGACGAAACTAAGAGCCCGCCACGTGAGGTCTCCCTGAAAATCCACTCCCAGCATGCAATCCATGAAGACGTTGAATCTCAGGTTTTACAGGTTTAAACAGTGTATATGTATGACTTTTTAAGTTATACCGGTTGTCATAAATATGTTCCGATTGGCCAGCGTCTGAACTTCCGAGCTAATCGTGGGTACATTTGAAGCGTTCTATCCCGCATTTCTCATGAAGAATTTATTCTATAATTAGTAACACAAAAATTAATTGTAATATTAATTAAAAATATAGATTATACATTTTCATATAGATAAACATGCTATAATCGGAAG
>CAZQOH010000518.1:0-1913 GCA_964594355.1 uncultured Desulfobacterales bacterium | reverse complement strand
AATGTCCCCAAATTGATTAGCTCGGAAGCCCAGACGCTGCATACATTCTTTGAAACGGAACGTTATTTTGACAAACACTATATTATTTACTTAATATTTTGACTAACAAATCCCAATATCCGGCCATAAGCTTTTTTCTTTCATTTTTACCATTTTCTTTTAGATTTATATACTCATAGCTGACATCTTCAGCCTTTTCTATATCCCCGGCAAGGAATAGTAAGTACATTCTTTGTAGATAATACTTTAGATTGTTCACTTTCTGAGATCCCAATCTTTCCAGGGTCAGTCTAAAATATTGCTCTGCCATGAGGTAATCCCGCTTCTGTGCGGCCTCCGCAGCCAAATGTTTATACATTGTCGCAGCGTTGATTGATTCTTCAGGTTTCTCCTTAAAATTAGAAATTATTTGTTGAGCAAATACATCACTATCAAGCGCCCAAAGGATATAATTTTTAAGCAAGGGGTTGTGAATGCATTGATGTAAATTCCCAACAATTGGAATCTCCATTGTTCCAAGAAGTAGATTAAAGTTTATTGTATCTCGAACAGCAAAGTACTTCTCAGCTTTATTTCGTAAAGAATTAGGCCATATATTCGAAATCAGATCGCTTTCAAAAAAGCTATCACATGAAAGATTATGATTCATAAATTTAAAGTAAACTGGAAGTTCTTTTTTGCCGGTAACAGTATAACTGGATAATCTATGCGGATAATTATCTGTTAGTGGCAAACTGTCTGAAATCCAATCTTGTAACTTACGACCATCTGCAATGAAAATAGAGCCAAACTGTTCTGCACTTTCAAATCCCAAGGCACGCATTTCCGGTCCCACTACCGGATCGTTCCATTGACGAATAAAATCTTTTTCATCTACTTGTCCCTGTTGATTTTTTATCCCCATCATTATCCACTCAAATTCAGCTCCGGCCCAAAGAGAACAATTCTTGAAAACATTGCAGAATCCTTTCAATATCGATTTAGTAGTTTTTACGCTTAATTGGTCAACTGGTAACCAATAAGTTACAATTCCCCCTTCAGTCAAACTGTCGTAGATCAGTTGAAAATATTCCTGGGTATAAAGGTTCACTATTTTATGATAGCAGGGAGGGGGTGGTTCTGCTGTAACAATGTCAAACTTATGTTTGGTTGTAAGGAGGAAAAATCGCCCATCTTCTATATGGATATTCACGCGTGGGTCATAGATGGGATTTTCTTTAGGATCATTAAAGACAATGTCGCTCATCTCTACAATATCTCTTGAGATATCGACTATTTCGATATTTTCAAGAGATTTGGTGTCTGTTAAGGTTTTTGCAGTCGATCCGGATCCAAAACAAATTAAAGCAGCGCTTTTAGGATTTGGAATCAAAGCTACGGGAAGATAAACAAATAGCTTGGCATAACGTTTGAACCATAACTGTGTTGTTGCCATCGGATTGCTATTTGTCACCAACCTATAGTAATAAGGCTCGTTAATAATATCTTTCTGAAAATATTGAATAGTCTCGATCAAGCCTTCCTTGACGGCAATCCTTTTTTCCCCATTTTTGATATATTTATTGGTGGCAAAGGATAAGAAATGTCGATTCATTAAACCGAAAGGAAAAAGAGACAGGATGATTAAAAATATCACCAGGGTTGCATAATGAGATGGAATCTTCCGGATATAACGCAAGGATTGATTTTTATCAAAAAATAAAAGAGAAACAATACCATAAATTAACACTGCTAATAAAAATGATTTTTCAATTCCCAAATTTGGGATGATAAATAATGTGGCACCGAGTGATCCAAATACACCTCCAATCGTATTTGCCAGTGTCAACAGACCTGTAGCCTGAGCCTCTGCATTAAGTTCCGCGTGTAATCCTTTACCGAGCATAGTAAAGATAATTCCCGAAAAAAATGAA
>CAZQOH010000517.1:0-1933 GCA_964594355.1 uncultured Desulfobacterales bacterium | reverse complement strand
ATCAGAGTGGTTCCTTTAATTTGTTCACTGGTTGCTTTGATCGTGCCGCCCATAGATTCAATAATCATAAAACTGACTGAAAGACCAAGGCCAGTTCCTTTGCCGGGTTCTTTTGTCGTATAAAACGGATCAAAAATATTTCCGAGTGTTTCTTCAGGAACACCGACTCCATTATCTATAAACATCAGTTTTAACAAGGTTTCCTGATCTTTGAAGTCAAAATCTGAACCGGAGACAACCTCACTTTTTATAATTATTTTTCCATCTTGACTATCTTCACTTGAAGATACGGCGTCCGCAGCATTTATCATTAAATTCAAGAAAACCTGCCGCAGCTGATTGGGGTCTGCGTGAATGATATCCTTCTCAGCCTTAAGAGAGAGTTCCAGATTTATGGTAGACATGAAAGGTTGAACGTTAATAACATTCGAAACATCTTTAATTATTTCATGTGCCGATACAGCCTTCATCCCCTCCTTAGAAGGCCTTGAAAAATCAAGAAGCTGTCTGATAATCGTATTTATTCTGTTAATTTCTTTTTCGGTTCGGGTGATAAATTCGTTTTTTTCTTTATCTTTAATATCTTTTTGTTTCAGCAAATCAAGATAGCCGATAATTATGCCGATGGGATTCCCTATTTCATGGGCAATCCCTGCAGACAACCTCCCTACGGAGGCCAATTTTTCCGCCCTTATAATTTCTTTCTGAGCCTGTTTTAAATCAAAATTTGCCTTTTCAAGGGATCGGACAGTCGATCGAAGTTTCTCTTTGTCACCTGATATCCGCTTGATCATACTGTTTAAAGACTTTGAAAGTTTTTTTAACTCATTGTCTTCTTTTCTTGCGGAAAAGAATATATCGTCATCTTCTTTGTATTCTTCAGCTTGCTTTACCAGTCTGCGCATGGGTTGTAGATATATTTTAGATATCCGGTATATGCCGATAAGCGTCAAAATAAGTGTATTGATAAAAATATATATCGCCAATATTTGTTGCGAGCGTCTCATCGTTTGATAGACTCCGCTAAGTTGCATAGCAATACTTGCCCCGGCAACGATGCTTTCATTTTTAAACAAAGGTGCGGAAATGATCAAATCTCGTTTCTGCTTCCAAAAAACGCCCCAGGTTGTACCTATATATTTGGTTTTTCGTTCACCGGATTGAATTGTCTCTTTAGCAAGCTTTGTCAGCTCATCCTGTATGGCACAATTTTTTTCCTTTGAATAAATCCGATCATTATTTTTATCTTGAACAATCGCACAAAAAAATCCTGCTTCGGACAGCATACCCTCTAAATTCTTTTTGAAATCCGAATGCAGAACAACTTTTTCAGGTTCAAAATAATCAATTAAATTATCTTCGATAGCAGAAATAATGAGGTTCCCTTTGGAAATTTCGACTCGGATCAGGTTCCGCTGTGCAATAATAATCATTACAAAATCTATCAAAAACATCGACAGCATTAAAAGGACGATGATAGTGATTGCAATATTTGTTTTTAGTCCTCGGGGAAACACATCAAACCCTTTAAACGAAACTGGACGCTTTGGAAGTGAGTTTTACACGGCGTCACTCTTTTAATAAATCTAAAATGTTTCAAAAATAGAAAAACAGGTTATCAGCGTAAACATTTATTGATAGTATCAATTAACTTATCAGGATTGAATGGTTTGGTCAGATATACGCTGGCGCCTGACATCTTTCCTTTTATTTTATCAAAAACTTTATCTTTGCCTGTAATAATTATTACAGGGATGTCTTTGAATGTCGCGCTATCCTTCATGATGGAAAGCACCTTGTACCCATCCATTCTGGGCATAACGATATCGAGCAGCACTAAGTCGGGTCTTTCATTATTCAATTGAGAAAGGGCTTCGAGACCGTCTTTTGCTTCTATGACCGCATATCCTTTCCGACTAAGGATTCTAACTAT
>CAZQOH010000516.1:0-1949 GCA_964594355.1 uncultured Desulfobacterales bacterium | reverse complement strand
TTTAGTGAAGCGACAGCGCTATTTGGGCAAAAGGGGGCGTTTTGCAAAGGTCTCACAGTGTTTATGGCACGAAGGTATTACCTCAGCTTTGTAAAAAAGGGAATCGATCAGGTCCTACTCAACCACTTAACCACTCAACTATTTGACGATGTCTGAAGTTGGAGAATATTGAAACTGTAAAACTGTAGAGCGTTATTACATTCCAGATTGAAAAGTTCAGCCCCGCCAGGCGGGATAAATTATCGGCCTAGTATTGTCCACCCAGAGACTTGTAATGGCCTCGACCTTGTTGAACAGGCTCTCTCGCCGAAAGTGTAAAATCGTTTTTTAGGGGGGTTATATACCTTAATCGATACGGCAAATTGTTCTGCCCATTTTACATACCAGTCGGCATTTGAATAGTCGATACCGAACCGGGTAACCACGTCACGGAAATTATTCCAAAAGGTCTTGAACTTCATAGAGTATGGTGTTATAGTTAATTTGTGGAATTTACGAAGCATTTTAAACAGATGCTCAAAGAAAGGACTATTCATCGAGAATGGGTTGAGCAGGCCTTACAATCTCCAGATAATATTGAAGATCATGAAGATGGCACCTGCCATTTTATCAAGCAGTTTCCTGAATACGACAACCGATGGCTTCGGGTTGTGATTAATGTGAGGTCAAAACCTAATCGAGCTATAACTGCCTTCTTTGACAGGCGTTTAAGGAAAACCAAACTATGAGAATTAGAGTTGACAAAGAAAATGATAGCCTTTATTTCCGACTTGATGAAAGCCGGATAATCGAATCTGAGGAAGTCCAGCCAGGCGTTATACTTGACTACGATGAAAACGATCAAGTTGTTGGTGTTGAATTTTTACGTATTTCATCAAGGGCTTCCCAAGAAGAACTATCCTCTATTCAGTTCCAGACAGCGTAAAAATCCCCTTTTTATCTAACGGAAACGGCTTATAACCTATAAGGATAGAGAACGATCCTGATAAGGTAGTGCTTCCCGCCATGGCGGGATTCAAGAAGCCCGGTGTAGATGATCTTTGGTATATCATAGGGGACATCGTTTGCTGAGTACACTTATACTGATATTAGCATAGATATCATACTGCAAATCATACAAGAAGAAAGTTACTCCCTATCCATAAGCATTTGCAACTCCCCGTTTTCTATGTTAAGAATATATGAAAAGTTGGTGACAGAAAATTTTGGTTTTTAGATCTCAACTTGTAATAAACTCTTTGAAAAATAGCGGCTTTTACTGGATAAAACAGGGTGTTATATAGGAGTGTCTCCTATACCAAAGTTTTTACCGGATAGAAAAACATAAGTGTAATTAGTAAACAACGTTACCCACAGACCCGCTGCTCACTTCATTGTTGAGCGTAAAAAAAAATAACAAGCAATTGCAAATTGGCATGTATTTTGAGATAATAAACGAAATCGAAAATACTGAAACGATAGCCATCGGTGGAAAAATCCGAGATATTATGAGGATTCGAAAGCAATATGGCCTTGGTCATTGGCGCAAAATGAAAGGAATTGCCAAGGTTCGCTTTCAGAGCGGTAGTATCCGTAATGCTGAATTGCATTGGTATGAAGCCCACGGTATTGGCAGAAGAAAAATGAAAATTAAACGATTATTGGATTAAAACTATGGCACAAAATAGCAAAAAACGGTTTATGCTTTGCGTAGAAAATAGGGATTGTAAGGATTTAGAAAGACGGAAAATATATCAAGTCTTACCTGACGATGAAGCTTCAAAAGAAGGATACCTGAGGGTTATTGACGAGTCAGGTGAAGATTATCTCTACCCGGAGTCCTATTTCATTCTCCTTCAACTGCCACGTGAGGCTCAAGAAGCCCTACAAATAGCAAGCTAAATCCATACGTTTCGCCCAACGAATAAGGATAGATTGTGAGAGCGAAGCGAACCACGATCTTATCCGGT
>CAZQOH010000515.1:0-1959 GCA_964594355.1 uncultured Desulfobacterales bacterium | reverse complement strand
AATTTTCGCCTGCCTTGAACTTGAACAAAATTGAGCATTTTTCAAAGGTCTCATGTTGTCATCGATTCGACATTGATTGGCTATTGCGATTGACAAAAAGCTTTGTAGAGTGTTAAATAGTGTCCATCCAAAAATAGTAAACCTCAACTTTGAGCAGGAGTAATTATGCCCATATATGAATTCTATTGTACGGACTGCAATACGATTTTTAATTTCTTTTCAAAAATCGTAAACACTAAAAAAAGACCCCTGTGCCCAAAATGCAAAACAAAAACGCTCTCCAGACAGGTTTCTCTTTTTGCGTTTACAGGAAAGGCAAAAGAAGAAAGTGATACTGATGATCTTCCTTTTGATGAAAGTAAGATGGAACAGGCAATGAATATGCTGGCCGGAGAGGCTGATAAAATCAATGAAGACGACCCCCGCCAGGCTGCAAATCTTATGCGAAAGCTTTCGGATATGACAGGAATGGAACTCGGACCGAGTATGGATGAAGCCCTGAGCCGGATGGAGAAAGGTGAGGATCCGGAACAGGTAGAAACTGAGATGGGAGATCTGTTGGAAAATGAGGAACCTTTTTTATTTCCGGGAAAAAAGGGAAAAGGTAAAAAAACAAAGCGGGCTGCGCCATTAAGAGATGAGATGCTTTATGATCTTTAATTGGACACAGATGAACACGGATTACCAGGATAGTAAAAATAATCATCTGTGTAAATATGTGTCCCAAAAAATTAAAGTGATGAAATATGGAAATGGAGATACTCGATAGGATAGAGATCGCGCAAGGGGATATAACCAAAATGAATGTTGGCGCCATTGTCAATGCGGCAAACAAGTCGTTACTGGGCGGAGGCGGTGTAGACGGAGCAATCCACAGAGCGGCAGGACGGAAACTTCTAGAAGAATGCCGCACAATTGGAGGATGCCCCACCGGAGAAGCAAGAATAACCAAAGGATATAATCTTCCTGCGCAGTATGTAATCCACACGGTAGGACCGGTTTACAGCGGAAAGACTCAAGACAGCCTTCTTCTCACCCAATGTTACTCTAACAGCCTACAGCTTGCTTTTGAGTATAAGATTACCTCCATCGCATTTCCTGCAATAAGTTGTGGCGTATATGGATATCCGATAAATGAGGCGTGTAAGATTGCCATCGACACAAGCTGCAATTTTCTTAAAGAAAATCAGTCTTTTAATAAAGTGATATTTATCCTTTTTTCCTCCAACGATTTTCAAGTTTATATTGACTATCTCAATAATATAAGGAATACATAGTACTCTTAGAAGTCATGATCACCGGCATAACTAGGGGTTTAGCTCTGGAATTACGTCGGTCGTAATTATAGGCAAAATATTTATATTATTCATTGACAAAAATACTAATCGTGACTAGATTTTAGACTTATAACAGAGACCTTTGAAAAATGCTCAATTTTGTTCAAGTTCAAGGCAGGCGAAAATTTTAACCGCAGGAATACATTGAGTATTTTGAGGATTAAGATTTGAGCCTAACGCAGAAATTGGGCAAAAGGGGGCGTTTTACAAAGGTCTCATAACAATATGCCCAAATAAGCAAATCTATTTTTTATATGAGGAGGATACAATGTTTGAAGTAACACAATCGGCGACAGAACAAATAGCTGAATATTTTAATGGCAAAGAGGTTTCGCCCATCCGGATCTTTTTAAACGAAGGTGGTTGAGGAGGCCCAGGTCTTGCAATGGCTCTGGATGAGCCAAGAGATACCGATGATGTTTTTGAAATAGACGGTTTCAAGTACATTGTAAATAAGGATTTCATAGAAAAGGCAAAACCGATAAAGGTAGATTATCAGGTTCATGGTTTTAAACTCGACTGTGGCATAGAGTTCGAACCGGCATGCAAAAGCTGCGAAACAACTGAATCTAGCTGTCACTAATACAAAATTAATTAAAAGAAAGGGAGACCTTTGAAAAAT
>CAZQOH010000514.1:0-1962 GCA_964594355.1 uncultured Desulfobacterales bacterium | reverse complement strand
TATTAAATAAGGAAAAATAAAATGGATTATCCAAAAATGATTCGTGTCAGGCAAACATTTGAAAAGGCGACTCTTGAAAATATCCCACAAGAAATTTTTGCTCAATTGGCAAAGTTGGGACTGGAAAAGATCGTAAAAAAGGGAGATACGGTTGCGGTGGCCTGCAGCAGTCGTGGGATTGCCAATTATAGTAGTATTGTAAAATCCGTTATATCATTCCTAAAACAGCTTGGGCTTAAACCCTTTTTTATTCCTGCAATGGGAAGTCACGGAGGAGCAACTTCTGAAGGGCAGAGAAGAGTTTTGGAGCACTTAGGAATTACGGAAGAAAAAATGGGTGTTCCCATACGATCTTCCCTTGATGTGATTAAATTGGGAGAAACAGAGGAGCATATTCCTGTATACCTTGATAAAGAGGCATCAAAAGCGGATCATATTGTCCTAATAAATCGAATCAAAAAACATACCGAATTCGAGCACGAATTTGAAAGCGGTCTTTTGAAAATGATGGGTATTGGTTTGGGAAAGCAGAAAGGGGCCTCAACATATCACGAGGCTATGCTTACTTATGGATATCCCGGAGTCATACTCTCTGTTGCCGAAAAGGTTTTGCAATACTCCAACTTTTTATTTGGCGTTGGGGTGATTGAAAACGGTTATTGGCAGACGGCCCGGATCGGTATATCCGGACCTGAGAAAATCGAGGAGATGGAAAAAAAATTATTCAAAGAGGCAAAAAGGTTGAGCCCCAGCCTTCCATTTGATGAAGCAGATATCCTTATCATCGATGAAATGGGAAAGGATATCAGTGGAACCGGATTCGACACCAAAGTTGTCGGCAGAATCGGTTTACCGCTTGTGACAAAAGAACCCGAAAGCCCAAGGGTCAAACGTATCCTGGTTTGTGATCTAACTAAAGGATCAGAGGGCAACGCAGTGGGCGTCGGTATAGCGGATTTTATAACCCAGCGGTTGTTGGACAATATTGACATGGATGCCCTTAACATCAATACCATTACCGGAGTCTGTCCGGAAATGGGTAAAATTCCTCTTACCCTGAAAAACGACCGGGAGGCTATTAAGATTGCGATTAAATGTGTAGGATTGATCCCTTTGGACGAATTGAAAATAATTCGAATAAAAAATACATCCCTTTTAAGCGAAGTCGATATTTCAGAAGGATATGAAGAAGAGCTTTCCAAGAGAAATGATCTTGAGGTCATAATAGAAAAGAGATCCATGGAGTTTGATGAGGCCGGCAATTTTGAAACATTTTAGTACCTATCTATCAAAATCGCACTATATTTGCGAATGATTTATATATCAAAATATTTTCGCCACAAAGACACCAGGAAACGAAGTTAAATTAGAATAAACAGTTATTCTTTGTGTCTTGGTGCCTTTGTGGCTATTATTTCCGATTTATCCGGATCAGGTAGGTGGAGAATGACTATTAAAGCAAAATATGTCCATACAAACATTGTTGCGCAAGACTGGAAAAGGCTTGCCCATTTTTACGAACAGGTTTTTGGATGCACATTGGTTCCTCCTGAAAGAAAACTCTCGGGTCATTGGCTTGAAGAGGGAACCGGGATTCCTGATGCTCAGATTCGGGGGGTACACTTGCGTTTTCCTGGTCACGGCGATGATGGACCCACACTTGAAATTTTTCAGTACAACCATCAAGAGGATAGGCTGGATACCGCAATCAATCGCCCAGGTTTTGCGCATATTGCCTTTGCTGTTGATGATATCGAAACAGCTCGAGACACTGTAATAGAAGCAGGCGGTAAGATCATCGGCGAGAAGGTATCATTGGACGTCTCTGGTGCGGGAAAAGTTACGTTTGTTTACCTCACAGATCCTGAAGAAAATATCATAGAATTACAGCATTGGTCTTAATAATAAAATATGGTTCTTCTCCAAATTAGTTGGAGAAGAGGGTCCAAGGATTCCAGGGGT
>CAZQOH010000513.1:0-1964 GCA_964594355.1 uncultured Desulfobacterales bacterium | reverse complement strand
GTTTACGGCTACAACATGGTTTGACTTGCAAAATGGCGTTGGAAGTACTCCTAACTTAACGTCTTCGGGGTTAATATGAGATACATATGGTAGTTTCAAGAACTCTGCAATATATTGAGCCATTTTATTGTTGTTGATTCCTATATCTGAAGATATTGAATAGATTTTAGAGGGCAAAATATTGGAGAATTGGTACTTTTTTTCTGGATCCAGGCTCAGTTGATCGAACAGATATTCTTTGAATTGAATAAAATCAGATGGTAGTATTCTTTCATATCTTTGTGCAGAATCTTTGTGCAGTTCTTTCCATTGGGTATTTGTCTTTAGGTGTGTCTGAACCTTATGTATCAAGATGTCTTTCTGAATAGGCTTCACAAGGTAATCGACAGCGCCGACCGCGAAAGCCCTGGCCTTGTCCTGCTTCTCTCCCAGAGCAGTTACAAATATTACAGGGATGTAGGCAGTCTCCCTTTTTTTTTGCAGTCTGGAACAAACATTATATCCGTCCATCCGGGGCATCATGATATCCAGTAAGATGAGGTCTGGTTTTTCTTCGCTGATCGCCTGGAGTGCACTAATGCCACTTTCAGCAGTCTTCACGTTATAGCCTGCATTAGTCAATAATAATTCATTTAATTTGAGAGCATCCTGATCATCATCAACACTTAATATCAGAGGCTTTTTGAAACTATTCATAGACTACCTCAATCCGCTCTAAGTAGTATGAAAGCTCGTTTACACACCTTAGAATTTCATCCGGGTTCATAGCTTTTGCAGCCTGTTCAAGGGATCTCCCAATATCGGTAATAACGTCAAATCCGTAACCTCCACCAGCCCCTTTCATCGTGTGGCCTAATTTCCGGATGGTTTCATAATCACCCTTTCCCATCGCCACCTCTAATGTCTTTACATCTTTGCTCCTGTTTTCAAGAAATCCGGGTATTAGACCCTCGAGTTCCGCGTCCCCATGGACAATTATTTTTTCACGCTGTTTCTCATTACTGCCCTGTGCTATGGCTACACTTCCCTTAGTATTAGTGTATTTCAGGATGGTTTCCATCAGCTTTGCCTTCTTTATGGGTTTGGTTAAATGAGCTATACACCCTGCATCAAGGCTCTTTTGCTCCTCTTCTTTGGTTGCGTACGCAGTCAGTGCAACTATAGGGGTTGTCGTTTCCTTTTTCTCGATTTCCAATTTTCTAATCATTCTGGTGGCAATATAACCGTCCATTACCGGCATCTGCATATCCATAAGCACAAGATCGTAGTTTCCGGAGTTGAATTTTTTAACAGCGATCTCACCGTTTTCAGCTATATCTATCTGATAGGGAGTCTTTTTAAGGTAGGACTGAATAAGTAATCGGTTGTCCTCTGAATCCTCAACAAGCAGGATGTGCAGGGGACGGAGGTCTTCGAGGGCGGCTGGCCTTGTCACCGCTGGCTCATCAGCCTGCATTTGGGAACGCCTTTTGAGCTTGGTTTGCACTTTGAACTTCGCAGTAAATGAAAAGGTGCTCCCCGAGCCACCGGTTTTGGGTTTTGGAATTTGGTTTTTGGAATTATCTTTTAATCCGAAATCCCCAATCTTCAATCCAAAATCGACTGGGCTTTTGACCCAGATGCGTCCACCCATTAGTTCCACAAGTCGCCTTGAGATAGCCAGACCAAGCCCCGTTCCGCCATACTGGCGTGTGGTTGACGCGTCTGCCTGAGTAAAAATGTCAAAGATAGCTTCTATTCTTTTCGGGGGAACGCCGATTCCTGTGTCGGCCACTGAAAACAAAAGTTCGATTTCAGATTTTTGATTTCGGCCCGCCCTTGTGCGATCTGCAATCTTCACCTCAACCACCACCTCACCCTTTTCAGTGAACTTGATGGCGTTCCCGATCAAATTGATGAGAATCTGACGTAAGCGGACCGGGTCACCCACCAAGTCGGTCGGGACATCCGGCATAACATGGCAG
>CAZQOH010000512.1:0-1968 GCA_964594355.1 uncultured Desulfobacterales bacterium | reverse complement strand
TTTCCTTTGACATAGAGCAAGGACCAAAAGGTCCTGCTGCAGCCAATGTCACTGTGATCTAACCTTATCTTTTGAGTAAAAAGGGCATTCCTTCCAATATAGAGGGGATGCCCTTTTATTTGGTTGATTTTATACCTTCACAATTCGCTATCATCAGACCTTAAACCATAAAAAAGTTCGGGCAAAGAATCTTCACATTTTGGCATTATCAGAAATAACGGCCAAGGAGGTAACAAATTGGCAAGATCAAATTATCAATTTAATAAACGTCGGAAAGAATTAGCAAGGAAGAAAAAGCAAGAGGAAAAAAGACAACGCAAACTGGATAAAAAGAATATAAAACTCGAAGAGAATCCAAATCAGTCCCCCAATGAAGAAGAGAATCCAAATCAGTCCCCCAATGAAGAAGAGAATCTCTAAGCATTGAAACCGGGTGAAATCGAAAAAGATATGCGTTTTAGCCCGAATATTTCATGAAATATCCGGGTAACGTTAGCCGTAAGAGACAAGAGAATGATCGAAAAACAAGAAGTATTGACAAATTCATCTGCAACTTTTCTGGATCAAACGAAGTTAAGCGGGTTCAATGATTACCAGGCATTTTTGAGTTTTAGCAAATCTTTATTCCAGCTAAAACCAGAGGAATACCAGGGGTTGTTCAACGTTTTGCTAAAATTACAAAGTGTCGGTCAAGATGCTGTTGAAACGATGCTGTTATTGAAAGGCAATACCGATGAGCATGATGGTTATGAATTGATCAGATTCATGATACAGATTGATAGTATGGATATGGTAGATATTCTAACCTGAGCTTTGCGATTAGCGATAGTCTATAAGGATTATTAAATGTTTAATTGGATCAAAAAACGTACAACGCTTAAATCATACGCAAGGCAACTGCCTTTATTTCTGAAAAAGAGGTACGGAAGACACAAACGATACTCAGCAGAGGAGGTAAGGACGTCAATTCAAAAAGAAGGTTTTGACAATTCATTTATCGAATATGCTTATGCAATGTTTATGTCACGTACTGATTTTGGGGGCTTGAAACATAAGAATCAGGACCTTGAGGATTACGATACGTTAAGAAAGGAAATTGCAAAGTCTTTTTTTAGTGGCAATACGTCCTTTACAATTCATGATGTGTTAGAATCTGCATTCATTCCCAAAAAATGAATGCCAAGATGCTTACATGATTTTAATCTGATTGCCGCCCAAAGGGCGGAACCCCTCCCGGAAACTTATTAACTAATGTACGCCCGCCAGATCCTACTACTCGATAACCTGTTTGGTTCTTAGCTCGCTTCGAAGAAACTCGACACGCCGGCGATTTGCACCAAAATCTGAATAGCCGATGCGAGACGCCGAACGAATCGAGATGATCCCATTGGATGAATTGAAGTATAGTTCAAGATCATCAATAAATCGGAAGATCCGACTCTTGCATTCCACATGGATGTAGTTATCGGTTGTCGTGACAATGGTCCACCTGGGCATTGAAGCTATTTGATCCTGGATAAGGGGCCAACTTACGTTAGGATCCCCTTTTAGACAAAACGATTCAATGGCATGCTGTTTGTCTTTTGCTTCTGACGATACACAATTTGGGCTTTTGGGGCAGCCCCTAAGGCCGGATGGACCCATACCGATCGCGTCGGGTCGCTTCCCGGAGCACCCGCTGATAATAAACAGAATGACTGCCAATGTTAAACCTAGTTCAACAAACCTGTACATTTATAAAAACGCCTTTTTCCCTAAATCAAAACAATTTATCATTCAGGTAATCAATTAAATTCGTGCAGCTTAATTCGGTCGTATTCGCTAACTGTATATTTTGCAGGGAAGTTAAAATTTGATCCCAATAAATTACATGAATATTTTCACACAAAGCAGCATAATCAGTGATATCTTTTCTGTAACTTCCAATTTCTTGGATTACATTTGATGGATTCGATTTGTAATGGTGTA
>CAZQOH010000511.1:0-1978 GCA_964594355.1 uncultured Desulfobacterales bacterium | reverse complement strand
AGTTTTTCAATATGTTAGATCTAATTGAAAAGTTAACGTTGGGACAGCAGTGATGGAAAATATAATATCGAAGGCATTATCGAAGTACAGACGGTATTTCTCCTCGCTTTCCTCCAAAGCTTGCACTGCCTGCTTTCGCCATACACCTTCCCTTGCCAATATTTTTACCTGGTACTCCAATTCTTCATAGGTTAGTTTATCGTTCATAATTCAATTCTCCAGCAAATGTAGCTGTTGAGCCACTAAGGCACAAAGGCACAAAGAAGATATAGTAATTAAAACGAGAGTGTCTTTAATATGCCACGAATGTCGTTAAAATTGCAAGCATAATACTCTGAGACCTTTGCAAAACACCCCCTTTTGCCCAATTTCCGTGTCAGACTCAAATTTTAGTCCTCAAAATACTCAATGTATTCCTGTGGTTAAAATTTTCGTCTTCCTTGAACTTGAACAAAATTGAGCATTTTTCAATGGTCTCAGTCTTTGAAGCAGGGAAGGGGGATTATGTTGACTTTGTTCAAGAATCTCTTTGATAAAAACAGATAGAAATGGTATAATCCAGATCTTGTTAAATAGTTGAGTCGTTGAGTGGTTGAGTGGTTGAGTAGGATATTCAATGGAAATTCAATAGAAATTCAGTAGTCATTGGAGAGAAATAACAAGTTACAAGCACCAAATTACAAATGAGTTTCAAGGAAATAAAAATGGGTAAAAAACATCCAAAGATTGATCTTGAAAGAGAGATAGAAAACATTTTAAAAACTAATCGACGATATTTTTGGGATAAAGGACCGTTGAGTCCAAGCCGGGACAAATACATTATAATTGAGCGTGTACTTGAATTTGGAACAGAAGAAGAGTTTGAAATCGTTTTAGCCTATTATGGGCCTGAATCAGTTAAACAAGTTGTGAAAGAAAGTAGAGAGTTGAGTCCGAGGACTGTAAATTATTTTTCTTTGCTGTTTGGACTTTCAAGAGGAGAGGCAAAATGTTTCTCAGATGTATCACAGAGGATATGGCAGCCATATTGAGCAGTAATGTGATTGGTTATTTGCCAAAAGATGTTTACCTGGCAGGGGGAACTGCTGTTGCATTATATTTTGGTCACAGATTGTCGGTTGATTTAGACTTTTTTACGCCGGTGGGCTTTGATAGCCTTGAACTATCTCAAATTATATCAAAAGAACTAGATTCTGATTTCAAAGTTATAAAAAGCAAAATTACAGAAAATTCGCTTACAGTAAACCTTAACGATACGGGATTTAGCCTTTTTACTTATAAATATCCTTTGTTGGATGATCCTGTGACAATGAAAAGTATACCAACTCCTATTGCTTCACAACTGGATTTATCCTTGATGAAATTGGTGGCAATCAACCAAAGGGGAACTTGTAAGGATTTTATCGACATAAATATGTTAATTGATCAAAACAGGTATGTATTTAAATGGCTTACAGGGAAACTTTCAGAAAAATATAATATTGGCGATGAAATGCATTTTCAACTAAAAAAGAGCCTTGTATATTTTGATGACGCTGAGAAAGATTTAAATATCCTTATGTATAGTGAACCCAAGAAAGCCTTTGAGGTGCTTAGGCAAGACGATTGGGAGGCAATTAAGAGATTCTTTGAAGAATTTGTAATGAATAAAAGTACATAAAACGAGGTTCAGGGTTCAGAGGTCAGAGATCAGAATTCAGAGATCGGAGGTCTGAGATCAGAGGTTCAGGGGTACAAAAGATCAACGAAAGAAAGGTAACCCTGAACCCCTGAACGCTTACTGAATTTCTACTGAATTTCTACTAAATTTCTATTGAATGACTATCGAATTCCTGCTCAACCACTTAACTACTCAACTATTCGACGACTTAACGAGATTTGATTTAACAACTCAACAACTCAACTACTTAACTACTCAACTATAATGCTGTAGATTCTTAGATTAAACATAATAGAAGAGGTAAGATTTTTTTAGAAT
>CAZQOH010000510.1:0-1980 GCA_964594355.1 uncultured Desulfobacterales bacterium | reverse complement strand
ATTAGAGTCTAATTTATTAGCGAGCGTGTCTCATTTTCATTGACACATTCCGCTCAGTCATATTCGAACCTATTTCTGATAAAGTATCGAATATTCATACATTTGATTTAAATCTTTTTTCCTATATAGAAAACATAGCCGTAAAACTCTTTATACTTATAATACAATTCAGCTTCATGCCGTTGGTTTTCTACGAGATCTTCGGCAGTTTCATTGCCTGTATATTTTTTTAAAAATTTTTCCTGTGCAAAAACTTGCGGAGCATAAAAATGTTCAGTCCAACAATTTTCAGGCAATACAAAAGTAGCAATTGGAATATATCCGGCTTTTTGCATTTGTGTGACTTTATTTGAAATAGTGTCTATTTCTGGGTAAGCATCTTTCCAAAACTCATCGATTTCGACCGGTCGCTCTTCAGTGAACCACGATGCCTCTGATACGGCAATGAAGGCTCCTGTATTCAAAAACTTATTCCATTCGTTTATGCCACGTTCAAACCCGATATTATAGATTGCTCCTTCTGACCAGATTAAGTCTAATTCTTCATTCTGAAAAGGAAGATTGTCCATTGAACCAACAATGCCATTCACTCTATCCTGAAGATTCCGTTTTTGGATATTAATATTGAATAGATCTATAAAGGAGGGAAACAAGTCAATGCCTGCAATATGCCCGGATGTATGATTAGCCATTACCATTGTCTGACCACCGGTTCCACAACCAATATCAGCAATTTGTGATTCGTTCGTCAGATTATCAATAAAGCTCAAAGCTCTAATAGTTACTTCAGGGCTGCCAGGCCCTTGTCGTTCTATGCTAGAAAAATATTCGCAGATTAATTTAAAATCAAATTCATGAATTGATTTGTTTTCATCGTTCATTATTTTATTCCCTATTTTCTCAAAAATTTTTGTCTCTATCAGATATCGCAAAAATTCATCTAACGCTGGAATTAAGGCGCAACGTAGCTGTCGGCTTTAAATGAGTTGTTATGTGCCATTATTAAGAATCGCTCACCACTGAAAAGTCTTGTTTTCCCTAGTCTCCACTTCGAGTGTAAGTTTTTGAAATAATAAGACTCTACATATCTATCCCAAAAATTCGAGGTTCTTTCGGATAACGGAAATATTGACTTAACAAGTTGGCCATCTTTTCCAACTTGTTGTCTTCCATAACCCTTGAATCTGTGGGACAGTTTTTAATACAAGCACAACAGCGAATGCATAGCTCGATTTTAGTTGCAACGCTCCCATTAATTGAAATGGCTGCAGTTGGACATACACTGGCACATGTACCACAAACTGTGCATGTGTCCTCTTCAGTCACTGGTGAAACATCCATAGGTCGCGCTCCGCCGGCTACATATGGGAATCTGCCGGAAATATAGAAATCCTTCAGGACATCAGGTGATTGTAACGCTGTGACTTTATCTTTAATTTTTGCTCCAAATTCCATTGCCATTTGAAGATCCTGGCCATCCGGACGCCCATTTGCGATGGGGACATCCTTTGTTGCATAAGAGTGCTCTCCAATGAATGCACCACCGGCAACCGGATTAAAGCCTAACTCAATTGCAATATTTTTTAATTCTAACAATGCATCTTCAAACTCCCGGTTCCCGTATACAACTATGAGAATCGCTAAGGTTTTGCTTGCTTTTAGATGTTTGAATCGATTGACTGCATCAACTGGCAGACGACCACCATAAACAGGTGCACCTATAATTACGAGTTCATCTGAAAAGTGTGGAATTGTTTGTTGAGCTCCTTCCGGAAGTGTCAAATTAATATGCTCGACATCTTCAACAGCGATACCTTTAGCAATACTTTCCAATACTTTTTGAGTGGTTCCAGTCGGTGAAAAATAGATCAGTTTTACCTGTTTAACTTCCATTGTTTTCTCCTCTTGCTCATATTAGGTTATAGTCAATGTCGTTTCCTTAGGCAAAAAGAATAATTATTTCTTGCTATTTCTGTAGCT
>CAZQOH010000509.1:0-1982 GCA_964594355.1 uncultured Desulfobacterales bacterium | reverse complement strand
GCCCAATGGTTTCGATGGGGCTGACGCGCCATAATTCATCCACAAATTGCCGTTTGCGGTTAACAAATAGTTTCAAACTCTTGGTTTTATTGGTGCTGGTCACGTAGCCCAGAAGGGTTACCCGCTCATCCGCAATTTGTTCGCCTCCCTTGGGATAGGCTACATGAATAGCGGGTTTGTGCTGGACCGGGGGACTTATTTCTCTTGAAATTGCCTTCATCTCAGGGATGCTACTAAAGTACGATCTTTTAAGGATTTCAAAAGCTCGCTTAATTTGATTATCAGAAAGTAGCCTATTAAGTGTGATAGGACCATGCCTATAATCTTCCATAAGGGGTTTTGTTTTATCTTTTTCACTATCAACTGGCTTAGGGTCGAGATGGTTTTTAAGGTCTTTTTCTCTTACAAATTCATCTGTAGAGCCTATTCGCGTGTCTTTTAAAATGACATCAGGCACAATACCTTTAGCTTGGATCGCTCGTCCGCTAGGAGTGTAATATCTGGCAATGGTTAATTTAAGACCATAGCCGCTCCTCAAAGTTTCAAATGTCTGAACCGAACCCTTGCCAAAGGAAGTGGTCCCTAGTATTAGGGCCCGGTTATGATCCTGAAGTGCTCCGGCAACGATTTCCGAGGCACTGGCGCTCCCGCCGTTAATCAACAATACGATTGGATAGTTTCGCCCAGTATATTTTGATTTTACTTTGAAATCCATTGTGTTTCTTTCATCTCGTCCTTTAATAGTAAGAATTTTTCCTTTTTCAAGAAAAACATCTGGAACCTTTAAAGCTTGGTTAAGGAGACCCCCCGGATTATCCCGCAAGTCAAAGACAAGCCCTTTTAAGGGAACATCGCTTCTTTCCAGTTCTTCTAGAGCCTGGATGAAATCATTAGGCGTACTTTCACTGAAACGGGTAATCCAGATATATCCGTAGCCGGGTTTTAGCGTCAGATATTTAACACTTTCAATGGGGATAACATCTCGAACTAAATGGAAATCTATCATTCCTTTGACAGTATCACGCATTATTGTCACCACGACTGAAGTCCCTTTAGGACCCCTCATCATTTTTACCGATTGCAACAAATTCTTAACTGGCTTACTATCAACTCTGATAATTTTGTCACCTCGCCTTATTCCGGCTTTATAGGCTGGCGTACCTTCGATGGGTGCAATTACGGTAACGAATTCGTTTCGCATGGTTATACTGATACCGATTCCAGTGAACTTGCCCTGGGTACCGACTTTCAAAGCATTAACTTCATCTGGCAGCAACAATGATGAGTGGGGATCTAGACTTTGGACCATTTTATTGAGAGCAGTACTAGCAATTTCCATCGGAGAATAATTTAAATTATTACTTACCACATATTGAAATATTTCTATAATGGCATGACGAGCTTCTTCATCAGAAATACTGCTCTGGTAAGGTTTTTTTGTAATTGGAGAAACTACAACATCAGCGCCAGTCCCTTCTAACAAGAGGTTTGTCTTGCCAACTATACTTTCAATTCCCTTAACCGCCCCAATCATTAATCTATAGGGGTGTACTGGGTCGACATAATTTTTGGCAACTAAATTATATGTATCATTTATGAGTTCTTGCCCTTGTTCAACTTGCTCATTATTGGCAATATAGTTGAAGCTCTCATTCGATTCTTGTGCATAACTTCTACTTGCTGAACAACTAATAAAAACCAGAATAATTAATAATAAAATTCGATTTATTAAAAGATGGGATTTTTTCATTTGTATCTATTTATGGTTAGATAAGTTGATAAGAATTTAAGCTCTCCAAAATGTTCTAAGCATTTTGGACTTTACTGCTATCCTTCAAAATCTATTCAGCCAAGGGCATTTCTAATTCCTATATCCCAAAAAAATTATGAATTATAGCTACCATTACACAGCTCAAACTTCAAATATTAGCACTTGTATAATAAACTCAGGGTCTTCTTGAATCGAAAAGACTTGCAAAAAG
>CAZQOH010000508.1:0-1985 GCA_964594355.1 uncultured Desulfobacterales bacterium | reverse complement strand
TGACCCTCTCTTAACACTCAACTACTTTTTGTGCAATCGGATGGGTTCACTCCAGTAATTTATCGATGGAGTATGTGTTTGCTTTTAGTGTCAGCAGGATAAAATAAAATTCTTTGGCCCTTTTTTTTGCAGCCCAGCTTCCCACATCAATGTTTCTTATAATCTGATCTCGGTTGGGGTCATGCTTAGTGTTTTTGCTTATATCTGCTTTATATTTTACTTCGACAAAGATCAGCTTATTTGAAGTTTCGATCGTAAGGTTTACGTGCGTTTCTCCTTCCGGGATGGATCTTAACAGCGGAGGATAATATTTGTCCCAAAATCTTAGCATCGGGTCTATGAATTGTTCATCGTTATCAAGTATGATTTGGGGAAATATCTTTGAAAACCATTTTTCAGGATTTGATTTTTATAGTGTCTTGAAGACATTCCACGTCATGGCATCTTCTGAATTTTCGCTACCCAGATAAGAAAGTCCTTTGACAATCCCCCCGCTATAAGGCCAATTTCTAGCCTGGTTGGCTATTATAGGATCATCCGGATCAACAATCAGGTTGTCTTTAAAATCAACGAAAACTTTTACGCCGCTATCTGAGTATATGAATTTCCGTCCCATTTCATCTTTTTGAATGCCCTCTACCACGATTGATAAACCTCTATTATTTGTTTTCTTTGGATTGTTATCTTTTAATAATTACCCAAAACTACACGTTTGTTGCTTAGGGGAGGGGGCAATGCTTTAATCATTGATCAAGATGTGACCGGGCTCTTAATTCTTAGGATCTCCTCAATGCCGGTGTCTGCTTTAATCAGTTTTTCCTTTTTTAGTTTAGGCAGGCTTTTAACCAGTCTTTCAATTTTTAATGCCAATTCTCTTTTTCCTAACTGTTTTTTGAAAACAAGCTTCAAGGGCCCCCTGCCGCGAAGGTACTTTGCCCCCTTATTTGCTTGATGTTCAGCAAATCTGCGTTCAACATCAGTGGCAATGCCTGTATACAAACTACCATGGCGGCATCTTACGATGTATAAGTACCATTTTTGCATGGGAATGATGACAGTACGCTCCAAACATTCTGATTGATCGGTTGAAATTTATTCGTCCCAAACAGAAGGTTTTGCACGTTCCTGTTTAAGCCGGCTGCGACGCTTCTTGCCGTTTAATCGGCGCTTTTTGGCGGTAAACGAGATTCGGGTCTTTTTCCTGGCCTTAACAGGCTTAAGCGTTTCCTGTAACAGTTCGACAAAACGCTCAATCGCAGCTTCCCGATTGGCCGCCTGGCTACGATGGCGTTGGGCAACAACCCTCAATACGCCGTATTTGTTGATCCTTGTCCTCAATCGGGTAGTGATCTGATTTTTATGCTCTGCCGAAAGACTCGGCGAATTAGCCACATCAAATAGAAGCGTAACCCGGCTGCTAATTTTATTGACATTCTGGCCGCCCGGTTTGCTGCTGCGGGAAAAGGTGAAAGATATTTCATCCTCTCCTATCAAAATTCCTTCTTTGATCTTGATCATGTGTCTGATTCCTGACCCTGATATACTTAAAACGCTACAAATAAATAGTTAAATTGTATGACCGTCCCCAAGTCCTTTGCTTTATCTCCTTGCTTCTTTTTCTAGTCTATACCATTCTTTTAATTTTATTAATCCGTCTTGTCCGAGTACATCGTCACGATCAAAATAAAAGGTGATTACATTACCAAGATAATCAATCAAACTCTCCCAACGTTCAAAATAAATATAAGAAAGCCGCCGAAAATAAGCTCTAAAAAAGCTTTCTAATAATTCTAACCTGTTCCCTTGCCATTCTCTTTTATTTTTATATAAAAATTTTATGACACCTACAGCTGAAATCATATCCCTTATCCCGATATGAGTCTCTTTTATTATCTTATAAAATGGATCAACATATTTAATTTCATTCTTCTTGAAATAGTCTTCAAAGGTGTACATTTCTTCACGATCACATATCTGGCCTCCCA
>CAZQOH010000507.1:0-1996 GCA_964594355.1 uncultured Desulfobacterales bacterium | reverse complement strand
GGCGCTGCATACATTCTTTGAAACGGAACGTTATTTTAACAAACACTATAAAATCTGAAAAGGTAATGCCTGTTTCCGAAAGGCGAGATTACAGTTAAAACTATACAAATAAATTTTGGGGTTTTTTACCCTTGGATTTCATTTTTGTCAAGAAAAATCGAGGATTATTCAGAAGTTTGGTTTTTTGCTTTTTTCAACGATGCCTTGATAAAATCCCTAAATAAAGGGTGAGGGTCCATTGGGCGCGATTTAAATTCAGGGTGGAACTGACATCCAAGGAACCATGGATGGTTCTTGAGTTCCACGATTTCAACGAGTTCACCATTCGGAGAAGTACCACTGATGACCAGTCCTTTTTCTTCAAGTCTTTCTTTATATTCGTTGTTGAATTCGTACCTGTGTCGGTGCCTTTCTGAAATATCGAAAAATCCGTATGCCTTATAAGCAAAAGTTTCATTAATAATATGACATGGATAAGCGCCGAGACGCATGGTTCCACCCTTGTCTGAAGTTATATCTCGCTTTTGAATTGTTTCTGTCTTGTCATCATACCATTCTTTCATGAGGTAAATAACAGGATACGGCGCACCAATATCAAACTCGGAACTGTGTGCATTTTTCATATTTGCCACATTGCGCGCAAATTCAATAACAGCAACCTGCATCCCAAGACATATGCCGAAATATGGAATCTTGTTTTCCCTTGCATATTTAACTGCGAGTATTTTTCCCTCCACACCTCGTGATCCAAATCCGCCGGGCACAAGTATACCGCCAGCTTCCTTAAATATCTCTTCGCAATTTTTTTCATCAATCTTTTCCGAATCAACAAATATAAGATTAACCTTGCATTCATTAGGAACACCGCTATGATACAGCGCCTCGTTTAAACTTTTATATGATTCCGTCAAATTGACATATTTCCCGACAATTGCAATGTTAACAGAATATTTCGGAGCTTTGTATTTTTTAACGAATTCTTCCCATTCCTCCAGTCTAGGCGTCCTTGTCCAGATGTGAAGCAATTCCACAATTTTATCATCCAGACCTTCCTTATGAAATATCAGGGGAACTTCATATATACATTCAACATCTTTTGCGGTAATAACTTCATCCACCCCTACATTACAAAACAATGCAATCTTGGACTTAATCTCTTTAGACAGATATCTGTCAGTGCGGCAAAGGAGTATATCAGGCTGAATACCTATACTTCTAAGTTCCTTTACACTGTGTTGGGTTGGTTTTGTTTTGACTTCTCCCGCAGTTCCTATATAAGGCACAAGAGTAAGATGAATATATAGCACATTATCTTTTCCCGCGTCCGCCTTGAATTGACGAATGGCTTCCAAAAACGGCAGACTCTCAATATCACCAATCGTTCCACCTATCTCAACAATGACCACGTCTATTCCATCGGCCACAAGTTTAATGCTTTTCTTTATTTCGTCTGTAATGTGCGGAATAACCTGCACCGTTCCCCCCAGGTATTCCCCTTTCCTCTCCTTGGTTATGACGGAATGGTATATCATACCTGTGGTAAAATTGTTGTCCTGACCTACTTTGGCGCTGGTGAACCTTTCATAATGCCCGAGATCCAAATCGGTTTCTGAGCCATCATCTGTTACAAATACCTCTCCATGCTGAAAAGGATTCATAGTTCCGGGATCAACATTAATGTAAGGATCAAGTTTTTGAATCGTTACGGTAAGACCGCGACTTTCAAGAAGTGCTCCGATGGATGCAGAAGCAAGCCCCTTACCAAGGGATGAAAGTACCCCACCAGTCACAAATATAAATTTTGTATCATAAGCCATGTATTTTCCCTTAATATTATTTTATGAATTCGACTTATTACGAATTCTTAATTTAAAATGCAATAAAAAAATATGGTGAAGCGATCTATGTTAAAATATAACCCTTATTTGTACAAGTTTAGCCACTAAGGCACAAAGGCACAAAGAAGAGATATCAACTTAAACCTTTTATTATGGAG
>CAZQOH010000506.1:0-2000 GCA_964594355.1 uncultured Desulfobacterales bacterium | reverse complement strand
ATCCAAGTTTGTTAAACATGCCGGCAACAACAACAGCAGACCTTTTTGAATCATTAGACCTCTTTCGAAACTAATTTTCTAATTCAAAATTATAGATACCGGCAATAAGATTAAAGCGTAACCCAAATCGTTTTCTACGGTTTCTATATTTATCTGCAATTATTTTAAATCGTTTTATATTCCCAATCACATGCTCATTCAAAACGGTAAAGTCAAGTTCGAAGTGCGACAAAACTCGTGGGTATTCACCCCCATCCCCTCAAGGGGAAACTTCTGCGGCGCCGGGGGCATTAAGGCGCCTTGAAGCTAATAAAACATTGTGTTCATCATAAAAAACCTCATTTGGAGTTTTAAACCCTAATATTTTTCTAGGACAGTTATTAATCTTGTTTTCAACATCAGATATAAATTTCTCTGAAACACTGTTCAGCGGGAAGCTTTTACTGATGTAGCGATGCAACATGGCATTTGTTTTTTCAACTTGACCCTTTTGCCAAGGAGAGCGTGGGTCACAAAAGTAGGTATCCATTTTCATGTGCTTTTTGAGAATAGAATGATGAGTAAACTCAGTCCCATTATCAAATGTTATTGACTTACAAACCTCTGGGTTCAATAATCCAAGTTTGTTAAACATGCCGGCAACAACAACAGCAGACCTTTTTGAATCATTCTTAACTAAAAGCGTTAATCTTGACTTTCGTTCTACAATAGTCGTGATATTTATCGATTGGCTACCACGATTGAAGGTTAAGTCGCCTTCAAAATGTCCGAACTCTTCCCTTGAGTTAATAACTTGTGGCCTGTCATGGATGGAGGTTCGATCAGGAATAACCGTTCTACGAGACTTGCGTCCCTTAAGCGCATTTCGTTTGGATTGTCCACGTAGCAGATGCTTGAATAAACCCTCTTCATTGCCAATCTTGCTGTAGATGTAAGTATAGATAGTTTCATGACTTACACGATCAGAATGTTCTTGTTGCCGCATCCTTCCAGAAATTACTTCTGGAGACCAGCCTTTCTTCAATTTCTCTATCACTTTTTTCTTAAGAATCTCTTTCTTAACTAATATTGGAACTTTTTTGGCTTTTCTTAATTTTGCCTCATTATCGGCTTCAAAAGCTGAATATCCAATTCTTACATCGACTGTATTTCGCCTTAGTTCCCTATAAATTGTTGATTTATCTCTGCCAAGTTGTGTTGCAATTTCTTTTATTCTTGTTCCATTTTTAGTCATTAGATTCAACTCTTTTCTTTCTTTCAAATCCATTTGCTTGTATTCTCTCATAGCGACACCTTCTTTTTTTTGTTAATAAATTATGGAGTATACCAAACTTGGTGTCGCACTTCATCTTAGAACTTTCCTCTTTTCTAAAATTGGATATTGTATCATGGTCTGGATGAATGTTTGCCGCAATAAACCTAAAAGCAACTGAATCATAAGTTGCTTGCTCAATTTTTCTGCTTGAATATGTTCCCGTTATGTAACCATAAAATAATAGACCTAACATTACCTGAACTGGATAGGCCTTTCTTCCATTGTACGAATATTTTCGTTCAAGCTTTTTTAAATCCAATTTTTCAACAATTTCAACAACAAACCTTGCGAGATGATCTTCTGGTAGCCAATCCTGGATAGAGTGTGGCATTAGGTATATTGTATGGCGATCACATAAGACAAATTTTGATTTCATAATTCTTTTCTGTTAATTTTAGCTCATTTTTCCTTCTATACAACCCACATCTTATCTGTAGATTATATCTTTTTTTGACGTACATTACCCAAAAATAGAGATAGAGATTAGCTCACAACAAAAATCGAGAAAATTTTGCCGTATTTTGTAAAGCATGCCCGCCGCACCTTTCGATTTGTAAATTTTAATTATTTTAAAATTTGTTTATTTAATATTTTTAATTACAGGGGTAAGTGCATAAAATCCTGCCAAGTGCTAATTTTTTCTGGGATTAACGCCCAGAACTATGCTACAGAAAGCTCATAATTT
>CAZQOH010000505.1:0-2010 GCA_964594355.1 uncultured Desulfobacterales bacterium | reverse complement strand
TCATTATTTATTATTTCACTATTTGGGATACATCGGATTTTATCTTTAAATTTGTGACGCCAAGGATATTTATCTTTAAATTTTTGTTGTCTGATGATTTCCTTTCTAACCTCCTGTATTGTAAAGCAGCCATACTTTTCATTGGTTAACATTTCCGGCGCAATCCGAATAACCATAATAATGCTACATGTATCAAAGAGGATTTTCATTAGAGCTTTTCACTGTAGTTGACCCGTTTCAACTCATCAATTACTTGTTTCCCATCAAGCATGCTTTCCATACCTAGCCATTCGGCAGTTTTTCTTGGGGATGCATTATCAATTTGATTTCTCAGAATCTCAACAAAGAGTGGGCTCAGTGCTTTTAACCGGGTTATATGTTCACGTACATCTTCAACATCAAACAAAATATTCCCTAGAGTGGGGAATTCCTTTTTTAAATTTGTATTTGCACCTCCAACATTAAAATCCAATGTGGGATTTAATTTTTTAAGCTCCTTAGCAATTCCAAACAGTGAATGACTATTCTTCTTGGCAAACTCTTTAAGTCGATTTATCTGAATATTAATCCTTCGACCTATTATAGTATCGTAAACTAATTGAACATAATCAGCTGGGAATTGAATATAATTAGCAACTATGTCGCAAAACTCTTCCTCTGTTGAGTCATAAATGGCACTCCCCTCCTCATCATGGATAGCATGAATTGTTTCATGGAGAAGGGGAAAGATGAGATCCAAAACATTGGTACTAGTATTTACGAAAACCACACGGTGTTTGTCGATTCTACAATAAAAGGCATAACCTTTAACACTACTTGGGAAATATCGGAAAATGGTTATAATGTTTAATAACGATAGGAGATGAAAAGTGTGTTGATAGCCCATGGACAAGTGGGGTTCAATGCCAGATAGCTTTCTTAATTTTTTAGCCAGAGTTTTTGCATTTTGATCATCTCTGCGTTTTACCCTCAGGACCTGGACAAGACCAGGATCGGGAGCTTCAATAAACAGTTTTTCATATTGTTTAGCCATCTGGAACGCATCTCGTTCTGTTTTTTCTGTTACCTTCGCAACCCCCCTTTTCCTATGCATGGGCACTGAAATAATTCTTTGAGTTTCATCATCAGAGAAAAAATATCCAGGATTGATTTCCAAAATCCTGCTTAGCTCTATTAAATGATCACCTTTCGGAACTTTGCCTTTTACCCACGCTGTTACTGTCTGCCTTGATACTTTCAAAAGTTCGCTCAATTTTGTTAAAGCTATCCCTTTCTTTTTTGCCAGAACCTTTAAATTTGCTCCGGACCAGGACATATTTCGCCTCCTTTCATTTTTAAACCAAAAAAATTGACCATTCTTGTTTATTGTCGGAAATATGTAACAAAAACTTTACAATAGTTTATGTATTTGTCAACAAAAATCTGACAATCCAAACATAATTAAAAATAGTTTTACATAGATTCTTTATTATTTTTGTATTTTTAGGTACCCTTTTTTCAACCTCTTTTGGAACAAAAAACCCGGTGCCGAAGCAACCGAGTTCTGAATGCAACATCTAAAATTAAATAGAAGATTTCATCAAGCAACACGCATTTCAGCATCATAACCTTCTCGGTTAAAAGATGCCATTTCGGGTGGACACCAACCCGCTTTTTTCACAAGTTTGATTTGTTCATTTGCAAGGCATAAGGGGTGAAGCTGTAGTTCTTCTACCGCAAACCCCTTATAACGCAGCAAATGGGCGAATCAGGCTTGCCCGAAGGGTGAAGAATGTGTTCTAAAAATGATATCTTCCGATTACAGCATGTTTATCTATATGAAAATTTATAATCTATGTATTCGATTGATATTACAGTCAATTTATGATTTATTAATTATAGGATAAATTCTTCATGAGAAATGTGGGCTAAGGTGTATAAAGAACAACTAGGCAGTGGGTCGGCTCGTTGGAAAAGCTTTTGAGTTTATGGGGTATATCTGAGTTAAAGTGAATAGATTCACCCGTCTTG
>CAZQOH010000504.1:0-2013 GCA_964594355.1 uncultured Desulfobacterales bacterium | reverse complement strand
AATTTTCGCCTTCCTTGAACTTGAACAAAATTGAGCATTTTTCAAAGGTCTCTTAGCTTATTTTTTTACCGAGTAATAATAATGACAAATAATTTTGAATGCAAGAAAAATCTATGTTTCCTCAACAACAATTTGCGCTGTCTTCTTATTATTCCATCGGTTCCAACACAGACGAAATGCAATCTTATCAAATGATTCATTTAAATGGATACCGGTGTTGATGTTGAATTGAATCGCCTTAAAGGTTCTACTTTTCTTACCGGAAGACTGTCCCAAAATCATTCGTCTGTGGTTTTCACCAACTATTTGTGAAGATAACACTTTAACGTTTCCGGTCATAAAAAGCGGCTCAGGGTTGCCTGCGCCAAAGGGTTTTAGGGATTCAATTTCGTCAATCAGTCCATCTGAAATATCGTCAAAATCGAGCCCATAATCGATGGAAATTGTTCGAACAAAATCATCAGGTTCTGTCATCTTTGCAACAACATTTTCAAAGTTTCTTTGAAATAGATCTATTTTTTCAGCCTTGATTTTCAGCCCTCCAGCCATAGAATGACCCCCAAAGCTTTCAAGATCGCTTGAGCATGCCTGAAGGCCTTTATAAAGGTCAAACCCTGGAATACTCCTGGAAGAGCCTTTTCCGACATCTTCTTTCACGGCAATAAGCACAACAGGACGAAAATACATTTTTACTATCCTGGATGCAACTATTCCAAGAACACCTTCGTGCCAATCACGATGCGATAATACTAGAGAGCTTTTTGAGAGAAGACCGGGATTTTTACTTAGGTATAGCAGGATTTCATCAAGTATCTTTTTCTCAATCTCCTGCCTTTTGATATTCATGCTGCTTAATGATCCGGCAATATACTTTGCGGTTTCCTGTTCTGTTGTTGTCAATAGTTTAACAGCTGATTTTGCATGATCAATTCTACCTGCAGCGTTTAATCTGGGCGCTAACTTGAAAGCAATGTCTTGAGCATCTGTGGAGTGCATTTTGATTCCACATGCTTCTATGAGTGCATTTATACCGCATCTATTGCCTGAATTGATAAGATTAAGCCCTGTCCTTGTAAATATACGGTTTTCATTAATAAGGGGAACTATATCGGCTACGGTCCCGAGCGCAACAAGATCACAGAGATTTTTAAGATTGGGCTCCGGCCGATTTTGCCAGAAATGCATGTCACGTAAATGTTTTCTAAGCGAAATTAAAAGATAAAAGGCCACACCAACACCTGCGAGGTTATCAAAACCTGAATGGCAATCATGTTGTTTAGGATTTATAACAGCAACTGCCTGTTGGGGTCTCTCAGAGATGTTGTGGTGATCTGTAATTATTACATCTATTCCATTATCTCGTGCTGCTTTAACAGCATGATGACTGCTTGATCCACAGTCTGCCGTAATTATGAGCTTTATACTGTTTGGCAATACATAATCTGAAATATGCTGAACTTGTAAACCATATCCCTCTTTTATCCTATGAGGGATATAGTATGACACATCTGCTCCGACCCAACGGAAAAACTCGAAAAGAATTGTTATGGCGGTAATTCCGTCAACATCATAATCACCAAATATCAAGATTTTTTCATTGCTTGTTATTGCTGAAAAGATACGATTCACCGCTATATCCATATCTTTTATGGAAAACGGTCCTCGCAAATTATTAAGGGAAGGTTTAAGGAAACTGGTTGCACCCTCTGTGGTAACAATATGGCGATTCACTAAAATGCTTGCTATAATAGGATTACATTTTAGAGCCTTGACAATATTTTCAACCGAAATAATATCTGGTTTCAAAATTTGCCAATGCTTTTTCATAAAGAAGCCATAACTTATAACAAGATTCAGGACAACTAAAAAACGAAAACTATTTTTCATTTATTGCATTCTGACTTTTTTTATTGAAAAGCAACGGGTACGATGATACCTTTTTCTAATGAGAGATATCAATTTATAGTGTTTGCCAAAATAACGTTCCGTTTCAAAGAATGTATGCAGCGTCTG
>CAZQOH010000503.1:0-2021 GCA_964594355.1 uncultured Desulfobacterales bacterium | reverse complement strand
TGTACCCACGATGAGCTCGGAAGTTCAGACGCTGGTCAATCGAAACATATTTATGGCAACCGGTATAACAGGGTTAAATAAATAGGGAACCATTTTCAGGAGGAAAATCTTTTGAATCCATTTTATAAAAATCTGGCTTTATGGCTGGTCATCACGTTGATGATGGTCATGCTTTATAATCTTTTTAATCAACAGCAGGTATCTGAAACAAACATCAGTTATACAGAATTCCTCGCCATGGTGGATAATGAAAATGTGGCTGAAGTCGTTATTCAAGGCCAGGAACTATTTGTTACCGATGCAAACAGAAATCGTTTCAAGATATTTGCACCTCAGGACACTGATCTGATCAAAATCCTTAGACAAAAGGGCGTATCTATTAAAGCGAAACCACCATCTGATTCACCATGGTATATGTCTATCCTTGTTTCATGGTTTCCTATGGTTGTGCTTATCGGGGTATGGATATTTTTTATGCGCCAAATGCAAGCCGGAGGAGGTAAAGCCCTTTCATTCGGAAAGAGTCGGGCACGTTTACTTTCTGATCAATCAGAAAAGGTTACGTTTGAAGATGTTGCAGGAATTGATGAAGCAAAAGAAGAGCTTGGAGAAATTGTTGAGTTTCTTAAAGACCCCAAAAAATTTACGCGTCTCGGAGGACGTATACCTAAGGGAGTTCTTGTGATGGGGCCACCCGGCACCGGTAAAACTCTTCTGGCGCGTGCCATTGCGGGGGAAGCAGGTGTACCCTTTTTTAGTATCAGTGGTTCCGATTTTGTGGAAATGTTTGTCGGTGTGGGTGCATCACGAGTTAGAGACCTTTTTGTCCAGGGTAAAAAGAACGCTCCGTGTATTATCTTTATTGACGAGATCGATGCGGTTGGAAGACATCGGGGTGCCGGGCTTGGGGGCGGGCATGATGAAAGAGAACAAACCTTAAATCAGCTTTTGGTCGAAATGGACGGATTTGAATCGAATGAGGGTGTTATCCTTATATCCGCCACAAATCGACCCGATGTACTTGATCCGGCCCTCTTACGACCTGGCCGTTTTGACCGGCAGGTTTTTGTTTCACTCCCTGATATCAAGGGCCGTGAATTGATACTTAAAGTTCATATGAAAAAAACACCGATCGCCCAGGATGTTAATCCTAATATACTGGCCAAGGGAACACCTGGTTTCTCGGGCGCAGATTTGGAAAATCTTGTAAACGAAGCAGCCCTTCTTGCGGCTAAAAGAAATAAAGAAAAAATCGGTATGGTCGACTTTGAAGATTCCAAGGACAAAGTATACATGGGGCTGGAACGTAAATCTAAAGTTATCAAGGAGGAAGACAGAAAGACTACGGCATATCACGAAGGAGGTCACGCTCTTGTTGCACGCTTCCTGCCCGATACCGATGCAGTCAACAAGATAACCATAATTCCCAGAGGTCGTGCGGCGGGGATCACCTGGTTTTTACCCGAAGAAAGGGATTTTAAATATAAAGATCAACTTGAAAACGAATTGGCAATAGCCTTTGGAGGACGTGTAGCAGAAGAGATTGTTTTTAACCGTATCAGTACAGGTGCTGCCAACGATATTAAGCAAGCAACGGATCTTGCTCAGCAAATGATACGTAGCTGGGGTATGAGTGAAGAGCTTGGCCCTCTTTCTTATGCAAAAAATGAGGAACAGATTTTTTTAGGAAGGGAAATAGCCCAGCATAGGGATTATTCTGATGAAACAGCGCGTAAGATTGACGAAGAAATAAACAGTTTAATCAACAAGTCTTATAATAGTGCAAAAACGGTTTTAAATGCAAATTTAGATGTTCTTCATAAACTGGCGGAACTTCTACTTGAAAAAGAGACTGTTTTGGGAAAGGAACTGGATGAACTTATTCTCTCGCTTAGACCCGATATCGAGCTTTCGTCAAAGAAAACTGAAGAGGCAGAAGCCGGCTAAGTTTCTTGGTAACGTTTAAAAGTTACTACCTGAATTTTGCACAAAAGAATAACTAAAAATAGAAAACCATCTGG
>CAZQOH010000502.1:0-2032 GCA_964594355.1 uncultured Desulfobacterales bacterium | reverse complement strand
ATAGTCTTTTATGAATAGAAACTGGAAACTAAAGGGCGTCCCCGAAAGCCCTTCACTTCCATAATACGTCCGATTGATCGAGATTTTGAGTTTTCGGATGAGATACAAAGGCAATGGGAATGCACATTCACGACTCAGTCAGTCATAATTCCCGAGTATCTTGAATGGTCAATGATGGTCGGCAATCACTTGGAACTGATTGAGCACGCTATCCGGCACGGGGTGGCCGTTGAAAGATGGGGGAAAACATTCAAGATTCACTTTCCCAATCCAAGGAAGTACGATCTTTCGAAAGTTCCACCGCACGTATTTTTCGATGGCACAATGATCGATAACAAGTTTCTTGAGAAGAAACTTCTAAATGTAAATTTCCAGCGCATGAGGGTGGATGTTAAGACTCCATGGACATCAAAGGTATTTCAAAATACCAATTCGGATTTGCCGAAAAGAAGCCTAATAGATGATAAACCGAAAATTCAACAGCTTGTTTCGAATCTGCTCAATTCAATTGATAACAATCGGAAGATTTTTCTCATCACGACCAAAGCTATCCGGGAGGATTTCTTGGACAGCTACTTAATGCAAATGTATCCGGATCGGCATATTGTTTCCGGACATTACGGCAACATCCGGGGCATAAATGGAGCCAAAGACTGTGATGTCGGAATAATGTTGGGAAGCTTCATGCCGTCAGATGCCGTTGAAATAGCCATGGCACTGGAATTTATTAAACTTGAAAGCCTGGAAAAAGACATCACAGTAACTAAAAATAACCTCTGGACATGGAAAGATACAAATAGCGTTCGGACATACAATGAAGAATTCGCAATCATTGGCGAAATGGCGAAGGTTTATCGGCATTCTGAACATCGCCAGGCATTAGCAAGAACTCGCTACATTTTTCATGATGTCGATTTTTACATTATCTCAAAAGACCTGGTTTCCGATTACGATCCATATTTGAACAAAATTGAATCAAATCATTATAGAGAAGATCTATTCGCACCGAGACCGCAACGGCCAGAGGCTATTGTGAAAAAAGAGGAGGTGAAAAAAGCCGTATTTGATTGGCTTTCAAAACATGAAACAGTTATTCCGATGGAGATTCACACAAATTATGAAAACATCGGGAGGCACAAAGCAAGCGAATATATGAAGGAAATGCTCGAAGAGGGGCTTATATTGAAGCAAGGAAAAACAAAATACCGTCTTCCAGAAAGGCAAAATGTGGACAGCATATCTTAAGTATCTTTAATAGCGTACGGTGACCTCCTTCTTTATATTGCCTATAGCGTAAATTTCTTCGCTTTTAATTTGATCATCAAACCAAAGTGGATCTATTTCCTCTTTTTGCGGTGAAACCATCATCAACCTGAAAATGCCTTTTAAGTGTGTGTATCCATTGAATTCAATATAGAGTTCACCCTTTTTATTTGCATAAATGGTTTCTTTCTCATTATGATTCATAAAAATTTTCCAATCATCAACTTATTTTGTCATTTCATATATTTACAATATCGACGCTCTTAAATAATACTTTAGTTTAATTAAACAATTAGCTTCAATTCTATTAACGGTTATTGATTTTGTGAATTTCAATAATATGAAGCTGTTCCTTAAAGATTACAGGCTATCAATTAGGATTTCTATTAGCAGGGTTTTTTGGATACGGGTCAAATAAATTTTAGTATGTATCTGAGTTCATTTGATTATTTTTGGATAATATGAATAAATTAACTGCAAATCATCAAGAGACAATGAAGATCAATGGATAATAGAGCCTCCAGGATAGATAACTCAATTTAATAGGTGACCCTCTTGCCTTTTCTCCTCTGGTGAGGATCAAGCCGAAATTAATGGGGAGTGGTCAAATGTGGAAAAGAATCAAAATGGCATTAAAGGTTCTTTTTGATAAAAATTTTGAACCGGCAAAGAGCTATGAAAAACAAAACTACCAAGGTGAACAAGAAACAGTAACTATAAAAACGGATGAGACCAAAACCGAACCGATTATTTCTGTACTTGATGATGA
>CAZQOH010000501.1:0-2047 GCA_964594355.1 uncultured Desulfobacterales bacterium | reverse complement strand
ACCTTACATTATCTTCAATGTTATTAATCCGATAGTGACTATCAATACAGGCAAGATATCTTGAATTTTCGCTCTCTTTAAGGAACCTATATATTGTTTTTCTATCCAACCGTCTATCCCTATTAAGCGGAGGACTCTCCAATGAGCAAAAAACCAACCTATGAGGAATTGGAACAAAGAGTAAAAGAGTTAGAGGAAGAAATCAGCGGGGGCAAACAGGCTAAACAGGAAAACAGGGACTGCCCGCACCTGTTGCAGGAAATCATCGACAATATTGATGGGGAAGTTTTTATTAAGGATACAAATGGAAAATATTTATTTGTAAACAAAGCTTATGAGAAAGATTTCGGGGTTGATAAGAATGAGATCATTGGTAAGGACGACTACTCTGTTTTTTCACCTGAAGTTGCCGAGCGACTACAAGAAAATGACAAAAGAATAATGGAGTCGAAAATTTCGGAGATGGTCGAAGAGAGTGGTGAAGTGAATGGTAATTTGACAACCTATCGTACAAATAAAGTTCCGCTAATTGATGAAGATGGAGAAGTTTATGGGATATGTGGCATCGGATTCGATATTACCCAGCAAAAGAGACTTGAGGAAGCACTACGGAAAAGTGAAAATGAAATGCGAATCGTAACAAATAATGTTCCAGCCTTAATTGCATATGTGGATAAAGAACAAGTTTATCGTTTCACCAATCGTGGTTATCAAGAATCGGTTCGACATTCTCAAGAGGAAATACAGGGAAAAACAATAAAGGAAATTCTTGGTGAAAAAGGGTATGAAATGATTCAACATCATATTGAGCAGGCCCTGTCAGGACAACGAATAGAATTTGAAACACTTATGACTTTTGAGGATGATAGAAACCGTTATATGAATGCAATCTATGTGCCTTACCTCAAAGAAGGAGCCGTTGATGGCTTTTTTGCTTTGATTGTGGATATCACCGAACGTAAGAAGATAGAGGAAGAGCGTGAAAAACTGATAAATGAGCTTCAGAGGGCCTTAAAAGAAATCAAAACATTAAGAGGTATATTGCCACTCTGCTCCTTTTGTAAAAAGATTAGAGATGATAAAGGCTATTGGGAAAAGGTTGATGTTTATATCCACCAACATACTGAAGCCGATATTAGCCATAGCATTTGTCCTGCATGTTCTAATGAACATTATCCAGACTTGGATATTTATGACGATTGACACTTTGAAAAATCAATATATAGTGTTCCGGCCCTTAGATTGTAAATTCAAGATTACTGCCTTCCACCAATCAAAAAATGAACCCCAAAATATTTACGATTGCCATACGTTATCTTCTATTGACTCAACTGATTTGGAGGTATTAATGTAGGCAATCGTTATTTAAAGGCCGAATATGGTTGGAATGTAAAACTACAATTTTTATAAAATAATCATGGGAACTAAAATAGATGAATTGGTAAGATATTACAGAAAAATTACAGAATTAACTGTTTTTAATGGGCTTTATAAAAAAGAGACAGGGCCTAACGCTAAATTCGTTCCAAGCGAATTCATAGATATATATTATGCATTTGAAGAGATAATTAACAAAGGGATAATTGACACGAATGGATGGTTTTCAGATGCAGGCGCAGGAGATGGAAGAGCAATTAGTTTAACTGCAGCTTTATATCAAATTCCATCAATGGGAAGTGATTTTAGTCAGGAATTAGTGGACATTGCAAGGGAAGGCTTTTGTTATTTAAAACAAAGGTTAATAATAGATGAGACGCCTACTATTATTGTTCGGGGAGATTTTACTGATGATGACACCTATGTTAAAGCTGGTTTGCGATTTGAACAAATTAAAACTCATTTTAATTATATTCAAAATGAAGACAAAATTGCGAAAAAAATTTATAACCAATCAGAAAGAGATACTGTTCTTTTATTGAGAGGTTACCCTTTTGCAGATAAAATATTTCACGGTCTAACATTAGAAACAACTATTGCTAAATATTATGGAGGAGATTTTAAAAAACCAAAAAAAATATTGCCTGTTTTGGTGTATAGATTAATTTAA
>CAZQOH010000500.1:0-2064 GCA_964594355.1 uncultured Desulfobacterales bacterium | reverse complement strand
ATCACCATAATAGTACTGGGTATGGTACTTGAAATAGTCAGGACCGGCCTCAGGCTTAACATTGTTCAGGATGATACCCCATACGTTGGCATTGATATTGTCCAAGGACGTTTTGGCCCGTTTCAGGACTCCCCGTCCGATTTTCCCTACCGTGTAAACGATGATAACGCCGTCTACATGCGGTGCTATTTCAGTGGCGTCAACCACCGGCAAAACAGGGGGGGAATCGAGAATAATGATATCATAGTCTTGATAAGCCTTTTGTAAGAGTTCACTAAATCGTTTTGAACGTAAAATTTCAGCCGGGTTGGGCGGTTTTGTGCCGCCAACAATGATATTGAGATTGTCCAGCCCCGGGGTTTTCAAAATTTCCTCTAATTCAAAATCACCCAGCATTACGTCTGTTATGGCATTTACGATATCCTCCCACTCATAGTTCCCTAAAACACAATCGGTCAGGCCCGGCGTTCTTTCCAGGCCAAAGCTCTTATGGATTACGGGTTTGCGCAAATCCGCCTCAATCAGGAGTACTCTTTTGCCTGTTTGGGCAACGCTAAGCGCCAGGTTGACCGCGTTAAAAGTTTTGCCTTCCTGCACAAAAGAACTGGTAACCAAAAACGACTTTCCTTGCTTATCCAGGCTCATAAACTCAAGGTTTGACCTGAGTGTACGGAACGCTTCCGCCGGCAATGATTTGGGGTCATAATGCGTAATCAGATCCCGTTTTCTTACATTTTCTCCTTCTTTTTTACCCTCATGGTTTTCTTCAATTTCCATTTTCCCCATAAAAGGAATTACCCCTAGCACCGGAACCTGCAATAAACCCTCCACATCTTCTATGGTCCCCATGGAGGTATCAAACACTTCGTATCCAAAGGCCAGAACAACTCCGATGACCAGCCCCATAATAATACCGGTGAAAATAATCATCATTTTAGAGGGCACGTTAAAAGGCCCTATCGGCACCAGAGCAGGTTTAACAATGGTTACCTCTTCCACTTTCCCCGACTCCTGAATCAAGGTCTCCTGGTGCTTGGTTTTCAATTGGGAATACAAAGACTCCTGCAATTGCACTTCTCTCTGCAATCTGACCAGCTTCAGCGCCTTTTGGGGAAGGCTCTGATTCTCTTGTCTTAATCGATTCAACTTTGCTGAAAGATCGGTTTCGCGTGTTTTTAAAATACTGAGAAATGCTTCGAGTTCTTTTGTTATCTCAAGGGTTACGGCCTGGATCTGATCGTTTACCTCAACGATTTGAGGATGTTGCTCCGTATAATCGATAAGCAGTGTCTCCCTCTTTAGAAACAGATCGCTCAGTTTGGCTCTCAAACCATATATCGGAGAGTCTTTGTCCGGAACAAATGCGGTTCTTTCGATTTTTTCCGGAGACAAATTAGCTTTTTCTTTAAGTAATTGCAGTTGAGCTAAAACCTCGTCTTTTTGTTTTTTTATTTTTTCATAGGCAGCCTCAAGATTGTACAGCCGGTCCAGAGTATTGCGGGTTTGAGCATCCATGGAAATCAGGGCATAACCTTCCCTGAAAGACTGAAGCTCAACCTCGGCCTGTTTTAGCTGACTGTTGGTCAATTGAAGTTGCTTTTCGATAAAGGCCTTGGTCTCAAATGTCTTTCTGTTTTTCTCCTGGACATTATAGTTCTGATAAGCTCTGGCAATCGTGTTGGCCACGAGGGCTGCTTCCTGGGGATCTTGCGATATGACTTTGATGTTAATGATATTCGTGCCAACTTGCTGTTGCGCTGTAATCAAAGATTTCAGGCGTTGGATTACAGACATGTGGCTTTGAGAATTGCGGATATCCTGGGCGGTAAGATTTTTGGGAAGCCGGCCCAGTAGTTTAGCTGTTTGTTCCAGAACAGGAAAACTGGTAAGAATGTATGCATGGGTAGTTAAACCCTCCGATTGTGATAAAAATCCTCCCATAAAAAAATCCGCCATGGTGGTTGTGCGTTCGATTTTGATGGCGGAATCGGCTTCGTAAAGCGGAACAGGTTCGTTCAGCTTGGCAAAACCGTAACTGCAGACTCCGACTAATAAGACCATCAG
>CAZQOH010000499.1:0-2067 GCA_964594355.1 uncultured Desulfobacterales bacterium | reverse complement strand
TTTGGTTTTTCGCTTTGGTGCATCGTTATTTCCATCAACTTATGCTTGGCGTTATGTGTGAAAGAATAATGAAGGAATAAAATGGCAAAGAATTTTCAAGATGATGATAGAGAAGAAGCAATGATTGCCATGTTTGGTCTGTACAAAGATAAGACAGAGGGGCGATCAGGGGTGGATGCTTTTCTGAAAATAGATGGGAAGACTATTCCATTTGAACTAAAAACGACCTCACAAGGTTCCGTTACTACAGTAAGAGACTTTGGCCCTGACCATATCCGAAAATGGGAAAATAAACATTGGCTTATTGGCTTTTTTATCAAAGGCAGAGAATACTATAAATATGGTTCCCCTTCTATGATGGCAGATTGGATTCAAAGCAAAGAAAAATACATTGCACCAGACTTCAAGTTAGCAAAGCTTGTGCCAGCGAAAATCAACATTGATGACATGTATCGAATTATAGGAAAAAAAGATATCTACACCTATGACGATGCTAAAGCTATTCAAAAAATGCAATATAAGAAAGAGCAATACATACAGCTACAAGACTTGGAACATGGTTATAGTCCGAGAAGAATGCTTGAAATAGTCAAAGATCGAGCACAATATTTGATAGAAAGAGGAAGCACCTTAAATAATCCACATATCCCTTTTAGCTATTTTGATGGGTGGACAGAAATCACAACGAATCATGCCGAGCAGTTACGGATTATGGTTCGAAAATATTTTGAGGGTTTATAAAAATGAGAATTACTAAATCTTTCAACAATACATCCGTTTACAAAAACTGCACTCAAAAGGTGTACGATATTACCGATGAAAAAAGAGCGTGGTATAGAAAAATATCTCACGAATCGCGCTTGTCTAAACTTTCTGCCGAACAAGGGCTTCTTGATTGTGTCCACAAAGTAAATGTACCATGTTTTGATCCAAATTCACTAATGCCTCAGTTAGAAAGCAATGGTTTAACTGCGATCAGTCTTTTTAGTGGAGGCGGTGGTTTGGATTTAGGTTTTTTCAGAGCAGGATATAACCACATGGCATCTTATGAACTTATACCTATATGTAAGGATACATTGATTCCCAATCTTAAATGCAAAAATATATATTGCGGCCCCGAAGAAGGTGATGTTACGAAAATAGATTGGAGTATTTATACAGGAAAAGTAGACATAGTTCATGGGGGGCCGCCATGTCAGCCATTTTCAATCGCTGGGGCACAAAAAGGTGTGGATGATGACAGAAATATGTGGGGAGAATTTAGCAGGGCTGTTAATGCAATAAAGCCTAATGTATTCGTAGCAGAAAATGTACCTGGGATACTCAATCCAAAATTCAAAGGTTTTGTAAAGAAGTATATTTTTGATCAACTTTCAGACTATTCAATAACTACATTTGAAATGCATACTGCGGATTATGGAGTTCCACAAATTAGAAAGCGAGTTTTCTTTGTTGGTTTCAGAAATAAAAGCCAATTGAATAAATTTGTTCCTCCGCAACCCACTCATACTTGGAGTCATCTGGGTAAAAAAGATTCATACTATATTTGTTCTTTGTTTGACGATAAATTGGCAAAAACAAATGGTGTTAGGGAATGTTTGGGATTACCAAATATTGGATTTGATAATTTAGCCCCAACCATTAGAAGTGCTTTTACAGGGAAGAGAAATACAACTTCTATTCTGAATAGTACAGCAGGTCAAAAGGCTTGGGGAGATATGCAAATATGGCCTAACGGGGTTCAAGCAGACAGAAAAAAAGCATCAGCGTTTCCTGCAAAAAATGGTCACTTTAGGCTTTCAGTTCAAGATGTTGCACTAATTCAAGGGTTCCCTGAATCTTGGAAATTCGCAGGAGCTATATATCAAGCACTCGGACAAATTGGTAATTCGGTCTCACCTCCGGTTGCTTATCATGTTGCACTAAGCGTTGTAAATGCATTGAAAAACACATAACAAATCGTTGCACCTGACATTTTTCCGCTACGCTCCAAAATGCAGGTGAACTCAGTCGTTGGGCTGCTTTAGTTTAATGAAATCAAATTACCACAAGGGGTAAAATTATGAA
>CAZQOH010000498.1:0-2069 GCA_964594355.1 uncultured Desulfobacterales bacterium | reverse complement strand
CAGAGGTCCTAGCAAACAGCCACGGTAAAAAAGGTGGTTCTATAAGCTACTGATATATAACGAAAATAAAAAATGACTGTTTTAAAAAATCCCTTGTGTATTTGAGTTTTGATTTTTTTTCGGTATCCTACCCGCAATCCAAGGGGGTAGGCATGAAACAAAATTATATTCCAGGGCATAAGAAACCGGAAAGGATTCAAGTGATCGAATCTGGTGGGATAAAGACTGTTGTGGTGGACGGTAAGCTTTATATGAGCTGGGCATCCTGGGATACAGCATCTCAACGGATGGTCATTGTCCAATTGTATAAATCCAAATTTGCCACTCAACAAGATTTATCTCGTGTTTTCAGTATCAACATTAATTCGGTTCAGAAATATATTTCAGATTTTGCAGCGGACGGGGTAGAGGGTTTAATTCCCCAGCGCAGTGGCCCGAGGCAGAGATGGAAGCTAACCCCGGGGTTACGAGCAAAGATATTGATATTAGCTTTGAAGGAAGGTATTCTGAGGTATGAAGCTATTCAGAAGAGATTAGAAGCCTGGAACGAGCGGGTGAGTTTACCCAGTATCCGTCAGGTATTAATAGACAACGGACTTGTCAATGAAAGAGTTGGTCTGGGTGATATTGAAGCAGTCCAGATCGGGTTTTTTGATATTCGAGATAACGGACAGTTGCAACTGCCTTTCACTTACGACTCGGAACCGGATAAGGGGAGTGAAATAGATTTAGAAGTAGAAAATGATAGGCCTGAGGATAGGCGAGTAAATATGCTACCAGTTATTGAGTCGAGAGCCTTGCGTTACTATTCGCAAGCCCAACGGAAATATCTGGATCAATTAGAACAAGGGTACTACAATGCGTATGCAGGTGGGTTACTATTTATACCTTTATTGGAACATTATTCTTTTTTGTCTACGTTAAAACGAGTAATTGATATTCCCACTTACGAAGGTTACAGTCTGGAAGAATTATGCATAACGTTGTTGTACTTAGATGTATTCGGTTTTCGTTCTCTGGAAGATTTCAAGAGAGCATACCCGGAAGAATTTGGTTTATTAATCGGCCGATCATATAGTCCAAGTCTGTATACCTTACGGAGGTTTTTACACAAAGTAAGGCAGCTATACAAAAGCGAAAAACTAATAGATGAATTTGCGCTGACATATATAAAGACGGGGATAGCTAAGTGGGGTGTGCTATACATAGATGGACACTTTCTGCCCTATTACGGGATGTATCCAATAACGAAAGGATGGCATGGAGTACGTAAGATTCCGATGAAGGGTAGTTATAATTTCATTGCTGTAGATGATAGATTCAATCCATGGATATTTTTAATCAGATCTTCATCTGAAGATTTACTACAGAAGATACCGGAAATTGTTGAAAAGGCCAAAAAGATAGGGCATGAGATTGGTTTAAGCACAGAAGAGATAGAGAACCTAATAGTAATATTTGACCGTGAGGGTTATAGTGCAGAATTGTATAGGTTTTTGGATGGTAGGGATAGAGAGAATAGAAACCGGAGAGTAATATTTATTAGCTGGGCGAAGTACTCTGACAAATGGGTAAACGATATAGCCGACGAAAGATTTGATAACAGTGTAAAAGTAAGATATGAAATTCAAGGTTCTAAAGAGGTAAAGTATTTTCAGACAAAGCGGACGATGAATAAATACGGTGTGATCCGTGCTATAGTAATACAGAGTGGGGAAAATGAGAAGCGATCCGTCATTTATACGAATTCTACGGATAACGAGGTGTGTGCTGAAAGGGTAGTAGAGTTGATTTGCCGCAGATGGGGAGAAGAAAATCTCATTAAAGAGCTTTTGATTAAACACTTGATCAATTATTCTCCTGGTTATGTGACAGACGAATTGGAAGAACAGCCTATGGTGGATAATCCAAAGATAAAAGAATTAAAGAAGACAAAAGCTAGTCGAGCGAGGCAGTTGTATAAGTTAAAAGTTCAATTAGCAGAGCAGATACTTAAAGAGACAGACGATACTGTTTTGGAAGAGATAAAGAAGAAGCAGATTCAATTGTTTGCTGATATTGCCAAGATA
>CAZQOH010000497.1:0-2069 GCA_964594355.1 uncultured Desulfobacterales bacterium | reverse complement strand
CTATTTATGATGCTTGCCGCTACCGGTTTTTTCATGGCGATCTATTATATCCCCTCTCCTTTGCAGGCATACGACTCTGTCGATTATTTAACTTATGAAGTCTCCATGGGTAGTATTATACGAGGTGTTCATCACTGGTCCGCTAATTTAATGGTAATAACCATAACCCTTCACATGATTCGCGTGTTTGTTTACGGAGCATACAAGAAACCCAGAGAACTCAACTGGGTTACCGGGGTACTGCTTTTTTCGCTGGTAATGGGATTTAGTTTTACCGGATATCTTTTACCGTGGGATCAGAAAGCCTATTGGGCGACCAAGGTTGGAACGAGCATAATGGGAACCGTTCCGGTCTTTGGTGATTATGCGCTAAGGATCATGCGTGGCGGGACAAAACTGGGGGCGCTGACATTGGCACGGTTTTATGCCCTTCATGTCATATTCTTGCCCATTGCCACCATAGGCCTGTTGATAGGCCATTTTCTCATGATTCGAAGGCAAAGCATCGCAACACCCTTATAAATAAAAGAAACGGGAAAAGTTATGGAAAAACAAACGCAAAACAACCATCTGGAACATTCAGAAGAAACGTTTTATCCTTCCTTTGTTTTTAAAGAGATTGTGGTAATGATGCTGGTTTTTATCCTGGTGGCGGTCATCTTGGCGGTTGTGTTTCCCCCGGAACTGGGAGATCCGGCCGACCCGACAGACAATCTGTTTATACCGAAGCCGGAATGGTATTTTATGTCTTTGTATCAGTTGCTAAAATATTTTCCAGGAAAGCTTGAAATTATCGCCACTGCCATTATCCCGGCTGGAGGCATCATTGCTCTAATGCTTCTGCCGTTTGTCGATAAAAATACGGAACAAAGGCCGACCAAGAGACCGGTTGCAATGGTCATGATGGTTCTTACGATTGTGGCTCTTGTCGCTTTAACTATAATCGGACTTAACTCTTAAACGAAAGGGGGGACATATTAAGAGATCAAAAAGCGCATAAAACCTTTTAATCCTGAGCATCAATAGAGGATGTTTGCAGATATAAAATCACTGTAAGTAAGGAGGAAGAAATGAAGAAAGCGATCACTCTGTTTTTGATTGTCCTAGCAATCGCGGCACTGTCAGCATACAATCTGTCTGACGTACAAGCGAAATCCGCCAAGGGAGATCTGGTATTGACCGCAAAAAAGGTCAAATCGGCACCGGCCGATGCGGGCAGCTCACAATGGGGCAAGGCAAAGGAATCTAAGCTTGTTCTAACCGGGGCAGGAAAGGTTGAAGGTAAGACAATCGAACTAAAAGCAAAATCCGTCTATACTAAAGGTGAAATATTTTTCCGCCTTGAATGGCCTGACAAAGACAAGAGCATGGATAAAAACGCATGGAAATTTTCAGGTGGGAAATGGGCGAAGCAAAAAGCCAATGAAGACAGATTGGGTGTCATGTGGGAGATCAATCGAATCGATAAATTTGCCACCAAGGGCTGTGCGATTCTTTGCCACAATGAATCAAAAGACAACAAGGAGTGGTATTTTTCAGCGAACTCCAAAAAAGAAAAGGGAGATCTTTGGCACTGGAAGGCGGTAAGATCCAATCCCGTGGGATTTACAGAAGATGGATTTCTGATAGATAATCCGAAAAAGGAACCTGAGAAAGGCCGTAAGAGAGATGCCGGCAATAAGCCTTACAAGGCCGGAAACAATCGAACGAAAGACAAGAAAGGTCCGGCTTTTACGCAAGACCCGGCTAAAAAAGCCTCCATTCCCGGCTCTTTACTTAAAACCGAAGCCGTCAAGTTAACGAGTGCCCATACCCCTAAAGAGGGGGATTGGTTGCCCGGCTACGTGCTGAATACAGATTGGAAGGACAGCTTCGGAGACGTCAAAACACAGGGCGTCTGGAAGGACGGGAAATGGACGGTCATAATGTCCAGAAAGCTGGATACCGGATATGACGATGATGTTCAGTATAATACCAGAAAGAAGTATCCGTTTGCCGTCGCTGTGTTCGACAACTCGGGGGCGGAACACAGTTATAATTCAGAGCCGTTGAAGCTGCAGTTCAAATAA